>CAZVYH010000006.1:0-17648 GCA_964631485.1 uncultured Candidatus Saccharibacteria bacterium | reverse complement strand
GGTTTCGGTTTCAAGGTGGGCGGTAATTTGGTGCACGTGCTCCTTGTTATCGCGCTCATCGTGCTGCTTGTTCGACTGTTAACCTAACCTACACCCCTCCTGTGCGTTTTTGATACGCACGCCAGCCTAGATAGCACCCGAACGAAAGCACACACACGCTTATGTAAAAAGCCGTGTGTTGTTGGGGTTCCAAAAAATATTGGGATACCTGTACCGCAGAGAAAAGGCCGATTAATCCGAATAAAATATCAAGGATACGGTTTTCAGCCATTTCATGTACTCCGTTGAAAATCTCAACAATCTCCCAGATAATCATCCCGACGAGGGTGACAAAAAAGAGCACAGGAACGGAAATGTTAAGGAAAGAGTTTCCGAAGCCGACCGTCACCCCCGAAAAGAAGTGTACGATCATCCACAAATCCCACACTCTTCCCTCTCTCCATGTTGTTGATATAAAAGGAATATGGGACATACTAGTTTTTTTCAAGAAGCGCCGAGATGCGCTCGCCCACCGGCGGATGTGTCATAAAGAGTTTGGCAAAAACGCTGATTTTTTTCTCCTGTGCGCCTCCCAACGGACTGCTGATAAAGAGGTGTGCCGTCGCTTTGTGCACCTGCTTCATCGGCTGCGTGTAGGAAGATATTTTTTCAAGCGCATGGGCCAACCCTTCCGGATATCGCGTGAGGAGTGCGCCGGACGCATCCGCCAAAAATTCGCGCTTCCGGGAAATGGCAAGCTGCATCAACATTCCCACAAGCGGAGTCAGAACGGCAAGCACAACACCGACGAGGACAAATAGAGCATTTCCGCGACTGTCATCACCTCCGCGTATAGAGTGTGAGGTGCGCAAAAAGAAATCAGACAGCAAACTAACAAACCCGACAATGATGACAACGACGGTGGAAAGGAGAATGTCCCAGTTTCTGATGTGGGAAAGTTCGTGTGCAATAACACCTTCAAGCTCCGCCCTGTTGAGCAGTTGCAGTAACCCTGTCGTTGCGGCAATTGTTGCGTGCTCCGGATTGCGTCCTGTGGCAAACGCATTCGGCGCGTCATCGTGTATAACGTAGATTTTCGGCATTGGAACACCTGCGGTAATGGAAAGGTTTTCCGTCACTGTGTACAAATCAAAAAACTCTTCCCGAGAAGCGGGGCGGGCACCCGAAAGAGAGAGGGCCAGCTTATCTGAATACCAGTAACTTCCGATGTTCATAAGCAAACTCACCACAACGGCGATATACACAATCCCGGGAGAGTCATACACTTGCCCGAAAAACCATCCGACGGCAATGACGACGCACAAAAACATAATCATGAGCAACCATGTTTTTGTGATATTGCTTTCTTTGTGTGAGTACAGAGAAGACATGTGGTGTACAGACAAAAGATCGAGACTAGCGGGGTTGGTTCTCAATCATGAGATCGCCGATTTCCGCAACCATTCGTTGATTTGCCAATTCGATTTTTTGTATGAGAAGATACGAACGCCACGTCACTATTCCCATCAGGACAGTCACAATGAGCACTAAATACCACACCGAACTTACATTGCGATTGAAGTGTGAATAGACTGACGGCATACCGGAGTGTGTACCCGTGTTAGAACTGTACCTTTACCGGTTCGCGCTCCGTTTCGTCGGCGTCGAAGAATTCACGTTTACTAAAGTTAAAGGCGCGCGCAATAACATTGCTCGGAAACGAATCAACGGCCGTGTTAAGATCACGCACATTTGTGTTGTAGAAGCGCCGTGCCGCTTGGATTTTGTTTTCCGTGTCGGACAACTCCCGCTGCAGTTCGAGAAAGTTCTGGTTTGCCTTCAGTTCGGGATACGCTTCCGCGATGGCAAAAAGGGATTTAAGTGTTCCCATAAGAGCGTTTTCCGCTTGTGCGTGCTGTTCAACGGTTTGCGCACCCATAGCAGCAGCGCGAGCTTTCGTCACGCTTTCAAACGCTTCGCGTTCGTGAGATGCATACCCCTTGACCGCTTCGACAAGGTTCGGGATAAGGTCGTAGCGACGCTTTAGTTGGACATCGATGTCCGACCATGATTCGTCAGTGCGGTTGTTAAATCGAATGAAACGGTTGTATGCGACAATCGCCCATACCACCACAACCACGACAACACCAAGAATGTAAAAAAGAGGTGACATATGTTACGTATTTATACTTAATAGTGCACACAGTATACCATAAAAGAGAAAGACCTCGCCGAGGCGAGGTCCGAGGTACAACGGGAGCTGCCGTGTCAGCTCAGATCATGTAATTGATCCAAGTGATGAGAAGAGCCGCGGCTACGGCGGTGATGCACGCCGCCCACCGATCCTCCTCCGGCAGACCCCCCCACACTTCACGGATAAGATTGATGCACTCTTTCATCCCTCTCTCCTCCCGGTGGTTGATTCCATTTTATATTATAGCACAAACTGAACAAAAAGCAATCCGGCGCTCAGAAGTCTGAGCGCCGGAAACACTACTTTGGTCTTTATTTTATTTTTAGTACTCCATTCCCCCGCCGTGTTCGTGGGGCGCCGGTTTTTCATCCTTCGGTTCCTCAGCAATTGCCACCTCAGTGGTAATGAGCATCGCCGCCGCGGAAACCGCATTTTGGAGTGCCGTGCGGGTTACCTTTACGGGATCAACAATCCCAGCCGCAAGCATATCATCAACAAACATGTCATCTGCGGCATTGTATCCTGAATTTTTTCCGCCCTCTTTCACTTTTTCAACAATAACCAGTCCGTCCTCCTTTCCGGCATTCACGGCAATCTGCTGCAACGGCGAGGAGAGTGCCTTCACCACAATAGCGTATCCGACACTTTCCGCATCGGTTCCCTCTTTCTCTCCGGAAAGCTTTTTTGCGACCTTAACCAGCGCGCTACCGCCTCCGGGAACAATTCCCTCTTCAATCGCCGCCTTCGTCGCATTTACCGCATCTTCAATTTTCAATTTCAAATATTTCATTTCTGTTTCCGTTGCGGCACCGACACGAATGACTGCGACCCCCCCGGAAAGTTTCCCGATGCGTTCCTGTAGTTTTTCCTTATCATATTTTGAGTCGGAATTTTCAAGCTGTGTTCGAAGCTGGGCAACACGCGCATCAATGTCCGCCTTTTTACCTTTTCCGCCGACAATGACCGTTGAATCCTTCGTAGACACCACCCTGCGCGCCTTTCCAAACATCGCAACCGTGGCTTTTTCCAGCTTAACTCCCGTTTCCTCAGAAATAACCGTTGCACCGACGGTAATGGCTATATCAGCGAGCATTTCTTTCTTTCTATCACCAAACCCGGGCGCCTTAATCGCCAGCACATTGAATCCTCCTCGCAATTTGTTAACCACAAACGTCGCGAGTGCTTCTCCGTCAACATCATCCGCGATAATCACCAGCTCCTTTGTTCCGCTTTGCGCCAAACCTTCAAGAAGCGGGAGGATTTCCTTGATGACTGAAATTTTCTTGTCCGTCACCATAATCGCAACGTCGCGGTATTCCGCCTCCATACGTTCGCTGTTCGTTACCATGTACGGCGATACATATCCCTTATCAAACGCAAGTCCTTCAACAACCTCCGAATCAACGCCGAGTGTCTGTGATTCTTCCACCGTCACCACGCCGTCTTTGCCCACCGTATCAATCGTCTCGGCGATAATCTTCCCCAGTTCCTTTGATTCCGAAGAAATCATGGCGACCTGTCGTATTTCTTCTTTATTCTTTATCGGTTTTGCGAGTGTACGCAGTGCTTTTACCACATCCTCCCCCGCCCGCTCCATGCCGCGGCGAATTGCTATGGAGTTCACTCCGAGCGTCATGTGACGCAAACCCTCAGTCACGAGTGCCTGTAAAAGCACGGTCGCCGTTGTTGTACCGTCTCCCGCGATGTCATTTGTCTTTCCGGCAACTTCCTTCACGATTTCGGCACCCATATTTTCAAATCTATCGGAGAGTTCGATGTCCTTGGCAATGGACACACCGTCGTTCGTTATCATCGGAGCACCGTACCCCTTTTCCAACACGGCATTGCGTCCACGAGGACCGATAGTAACCCGCACCGCGTGCGCGACTTTATCAATGCCTCGTTTAAGCGCTTCCCGCGCTTCCGTATCAAAAAGAATTTTTTTACTGGTCATATGTTCGTGTTAGTTAATGACTGCCAAAATAGAGTCTTCCTTCAGGATGTAGTACTCGACACCGTCAATTTTTACCTCATCGTATCCGTATTTGGAAAACACCACAGTATCGCCGACTTGTACGCGGACAGGAACAAGTACTCCGTCGTCATATGTACCGGGGCCGACGGCAACAACTCTTCCCTGCTCCGGTCGTTCTTTGTCGACAGTTTCGGGAATAATAATGCCTGAGGCACGTTTTGTCGCATACTCATCGGCTGAAAGCGGCTTGAGAAGTACACGATCGCCGAGAGGTATGATGCTTCCTTTTTTTGTTTTCTGCGCGTTCTTTTTTGTAGCCATAGTGTATGGATAAGAATACTTTGTAATAAAGGAAGGGGGGCACAGAGCCACGCACCTTTTAGTGTGCAGTAGTATACGCTTTAAAAAGGTATTGACACAAGGGTCAACGGTCTTTTTTGATATGCGACATTGCGTACTCAAGCGTACCGTCCGGTCCTCCTGAGCGTGTCGAGAGAACTTTTTTCCCTGGATTAAAAATATTTTTCGGATCAAAAATTCTTTTTGTTTCTTCAAACAACGCATACATCTCAGGACCGAATTGCTGTTTAAGAAACGGTGTCCGAATAATACCGTCATTGTGTTCCCCGGTAATTGAACCCCCGTATGAAAGCACGAGATCGTACACACGCCGGGCAACTTCGGGAATAATTTTGCGCGAGCGCTCGTCGCGTAAATCCATGAGAGGAATGATGTGGAAGTTGCCGTTACCGATGTGGCCGGCTATATTGTGAACCATATACTTCTCGTACTCATGAAGAATCGTATACAGCTTCGGAAGAAATTCTGAAAGTATGTCCGCAGGAACGACGATGTCGTCTATGAACGGCGCGGTCTTCATACCCTTCACTTTATGACGCAAGAGATTGAAGCTTTCGCGCCGAATAAGCCAGTATTCATCCATTTCTTTCTTACTCCCGATGCTTTCACAATATCGCGGATGAAATTGCGCAATATCGCGCACCAACTGACGGGCGCGAGTAGCAAGTTCTTTTTCATCGTCGCCGTCAAACGTTATCTGCAACACCAATGCAGGGATGCCGTGGCGCAGAATTGACCACCCCTCACCCAGGGAGTTGAACACGAGAGTAAAAATATTTCTCACACCGAGACGCTTAATAAACTCCCAAAAAAACTTGAGCGCAAGACGGAGTGTTTTATCGTCATATGATTCAAATGTCGTCGGGTTGTGCGCCAAAACCGCGGGAACCAGAAGACCCAAAGTATCAATGGAATCGAGAAACACGACCACCATGTGCGAGTGACGAGGCGGATGTATCAGACGAAACGTCGTCTCGGTGATAAGTCCCAGTGTTCCCTGCGAACCGACAAATAGCTTTGAGAGATCAAATGTATCTCTCTCACGGTCATACACATTCCAGAGGTAGTACCCGGCAGAGTTTTTTGAAACTTTCGGCCGTGCTCTTTCAATGATGTCGCGGGAATCTTTCACCAGCGCATACATACGCCTGTAGATGTCCCCTTCAAAATCTCTTTGAAGCAATTTTGCATGGAGCGCATCGGCAGACAACGGGCCGAGAGTATATTCATTCCCGTCAGATAGAACCGCTTTCACCTGTTCCACATAATTCTCAACTTTCCCGTATCGCAACGTTAGTTCTCCCCCCGCATTATTCGCGGTCATACCTCCGACCATACATAGTTCGCGGGATGCGGGATACGAAGGCATGAGAAAATTACGTTTAAGCGTTTCTTTTTCAAAATCCCGATAGAATACACCGGGCTGTACAGACACACGACCTGTTGCACCCGTCGAATCCGAAGAAATAGCCCCGATACGTTTAAAGTATGTCCCAAAATCAACCACAATACCTTCGGTAAGCGCACCGCCGTCCATCCCCGTTCCTGCAGAGCGTCCCGTGAGAGTGGTGTTGTTCTTTAATGCATAAGCAACCAGCGCCCGTACATCTTCCACAGTACGCGGAGACACGACTGCTTGTGGACGCACGGAAAACAGAGACGTGTCGGTACTGCACGCCGCAACAACGTCATCACCAACGTGTACATCACCTGAGATGCTTTGTCTCAAATTTTCAAGGGGGTTTTCACTCATAGCTACCAGTGTACGATACCGGGATGCAAAAACACACAGGTCTGTGTGTACTTCACCACACACAGACACTGTGCTATAGTAGGCTTTCTAATTAACTGCATATGATAAACATCATTCCTTTCATCCAAATCGGTCTCGCATTACTGTTAATTGTGCTCATATTAGTACAGCAATCGGACGCGGGGCTGGGGAGCGCTTTCGGAAGTGACGACGGCGGTGTGCGCCGAACACGGCGCGGAGCAGAAAAAATATTGTTCACCACAACGCTTGTTGTTGCCGTCTTGTTTGTAGTTTCGGCTATCGTGACACTGCTCCTTCGGTAGACGCTCTTGCGTTCGACACAACATATCTCCACACGACATGGATAGAGAATTCCATATACCCGGAACGGGACATATTCATAGAGCGATTGCATCGTTTTCATTCCTTGAAAAAGTGCTCGTGACGGTTTTGTTTGTCGTTCTGATCATCAGCGCAGCGTGGCTCCTTGCACGTGTCCACAACACACTCACTGTCACCGTCCCTGCCCCCGGCGGCACACTACTAGAAGGTATTGTGGGAACACCGCGGTTTATCAACCCACTACTTGCTCAAACTGAGGCGGATAAGGATTTGACCATCCTTGTGTACTCAGGACTCATGCGGGCACAAACCAAAGGAGGGCTCATTGAGGATCTTGCCGATTCATATACCGTGTCCGAAGACGGAACCGTGTACACATTTACAATCCGAAAAGACGCCCGTTTTCATGACATGACGCCGCTCACCGCACATGATGTAGTCTTCACCGTTATGACCGCCCAGGACCCCGGTATTCAAAGCCCAAAACAGAGCATGTGGGAAGGAATCACTGCAGAAGCACTCGACACGCATACGGTGCGATTTACACTTTCCAAGCCGTACGCAGGTTTCTTAAGCAACACAACGCTTGGTATTTTACCGAGTCATATTTGGGAAGGAGTCGCGGCAGAGGACTTTCACGGTTCATTGTACAACATCCGCCCCGTCGGCTCCGGGCCATACAGCGTGGAAGACGTAGACACAAAAAGTGACGGGTCTGTCCGGAGGTACACTCTTCGATCCTTTGCATACAACACCCTCGGAGCACCGTATCTCTCACGCATCGTTGTACATATTTTTGGGAACGAAAAAGACCTCCTTGATGCATACAGTAAAGGAACTGTGGAGGCATTCCATGGAGTGGGTCCGTTCACCACAAAAGACGTTCTTAAGGAAAATGACTCTCTCATTCCCTATCCGCTTCCACGCACGTTCGGCGTATTTTTCAACCACAACAAGAAAGAAATTTTTACAGACGAGGCGGTTCGTAAAGCACTTTCATACGCACTTAATAGACAGGAAATTTTGAAAACGGTACTCAACGGCTTCGGTACCCCCCTCTATAACCCGCTTCCGCCATACCTTGGCAACACTCTTGCTGGTCCGGATGAACACACCGTTGAAGAGGCACGTGCGATCCTTGAAGAAAACGGCTGGGCGCGGGATGAGGAGTCAGGTATCTATATGAAAAAAGATGTGCCGCTCACCTTTACCATCAAAACCGTGAACAGCCCCGAGCTCAAACTTGTCGCCGAATTCATACAAAGCCAGTGGAATACCCTCGGCGCCTCAGTTTCCGTCGAATTGTTTGACCTCGGTCAGCTTGATCAGACGATCATCGAGCCGCGCGATTATGACGCACTCCTCTTCGGACAAGCATTCGGACGTGATGTTGACCCATACCCATTTTGGCATTCTTCTCAGCGAAACGCTCCCGGGTTGAACATTGCTCTCTATACAAATGCAGATGTTGATGCTACACTTGACGAACTACGAAGAACCCTTGGTGTAGAAGAGCGAGTGGCTCTGTACACATCGTTTCTTGAAGAATGGCGCTCCGATATTCCGGCAGTCTTCGTGTATGTTCCAGACTTCCTCTATGTTCTTCCGGCACACATTCAAGGAGTTGATGCAGGACCGGTGCAGGAAGGATCTGAAAGATTCTTAGACGTTCACACGTGGTACATATACTCACAAAACATATTTTCTTTCCTCATCAAAGGAAACACACATTAATATTTCATTAACCAGAGATTTCAAGACATATTTGTATGGAACGACAACCAGGTCATAGACCGCGTCGGTCTCGCATTCGTGTTATGCACGCAACGACGGCCACCACGCACGCGCAACACCCGCAACAGAGGGGACAAAACCAAAGCAGCACAGGCACAGCGCCGCGACAGCGCCGCGTGTACAGCCCACTCATGAACACGCAGGGCACGCAACGCACCACGCAGACACAGGGGGCACACGCCCCGGCACCACAGCGACGTTCATCCCGACACAAGCAACGACGCGACGCCGGACGCAATACCAATCAACGCGGACGAAAACCTTTGCAGACAAAAATTAACCGACAGCCGGAATCCGACAAAAAAAGTCCGCATATTCCGCCGCCGGCGCCGGGCGTATTACGCGTTGTTCCTCTCGGAGGAACTGAAGAGATCGGAAAGAACATGACCGCCATCGAGTACGGCGATGAAATAATCGTAATAGATGCGGGTTTCCAGTTCAGTGAAGCCGAGACGCCGGGAATTGATTACATTCTTCCTGATGTTACATATTTAAAGGAACGTAAAGGAAAAGTGAAAGCTCTCTTTATTACCCACGGTCACTATGACCACATCGGGGCTATTCCCTACATTATTGAAGATATGGGAAACCCGCCGATTTACTCACGCGAGTTCGGTTCAATGATCATCCAGAAACGACAGTTGGAGTTTCCGGACGTAGCTCCGATTGATATACACACCATTCGCGGAACAGAGACCATCAATATCGGCCAGCACTTTTCGGTAAACTTCTTTGCAATTTCCCACGCGATCCCCGATTCTATGGGGCTCCTCATCGATACTCCCGTGGGAACAGTTGCATTCGTTGAGGACGTCCGTGTAGACCACGTCGACGGTAAACCGACTGAAAAAGAAAAAGAGCATTACGCGATGTTTAAAGACAAAAACATCGTGTTGTTTACACTTGACTCAACCAGTGTTGAGAAGCCGGGGTTTTCCCTTCCCGAGTCAAAAGCGCTCGCCACTATTGATACTATTTTGAAGGACGTACCGGGACGACTTATCATCGGAACGTTCGCCTCTCAAGTTGAGCGTGTCATCCAGATCATCAACATTGCCCAAAAATACAACAAAATGATTGCGGTTGACGGACGCTCGATGAAGACAAACCTGGAAATCGTCAAGTTGCTCAAACTTGTAAGCTTCGACAACATCATCCCTATTGAAGAAATCGATAACTACCCCGCAAATAAAATTGTTATCCTGGCAACGGGCGCACAAGGGGAGGAATATTCCGTGTTTGACCGCATCGCAAACAAAACACACAAATACATCACGCTCAATAAATCTGACACGGTTATTTTCTCCTCGTCTGTTATTCCCGGAAACGAGCGTTCCATTACAAAATTGAAAGACAGCTTGTACCGGCAAGAGGCGCATATCATCACGTACACCGATTCCGCTGTGCATGCGAGCGGACACGGTAACCGCGACGAGCTCGGATGGATACACCAGCAAATCAAATACCGATTCTTCATGCCGCTACACGGACACCACTTCATGCTCCGCATTCATGCGGAACTCGCGGAAACGCTCGGCACACCGAAAGAAAATATTGTTATACCGGATAACGGCTCCATTATTGAAATCAGCGAAAACGGAACAAAAATCGCGGTGCGCAAAGAAAAAGCACCGTCGGGTTCGATTATGGTTGACGGTTTTTCCGTCGGAGAACACCAGAAAGTGGTTATTCGCGACAGACAAACGCTCGCGGAAGACGGCATTTTCGTTATTGTGGTTTCCGTTAACCCGCGCACAGGAAAACTGCGCAAATCTCCCGATATCATTTCACGCGGCTTCGTATACCTGAAAGAACAACAAGAGCTCATCTCGGGCGCGCGCACACTGGTAACAAAAACCGTAGAAAAAACAACCCACGGCATGCAGCCGATAAACTTTGACATCGTTAAAACCGTCGTGACCGATGACGTGCGTCGGTTCCTCTTCCAAAAAACCGGTAAATCACCTATTGTTATTCCTGTCGTTATCGGCGTCTAACACACCACATGAAGCGCGAGACTCTTCTGAAAAATACCTACTTCTTCACCTTCTTTCTCGGACTGCACGCATACCTGTTCCTGTACATTAATTCGAGCATCCTCGACCAATTTGTTTCTGAAACACACGTCGGGTTATTGTTCGCGTTAAGTTCACTTGTCGCCATCCCCGTACTACTATTCCTACCGCATGTACTGAAGCAATTCGGTGATGTGCGCCTTACGCTCGCAACGCTTGTTCTTGAAGGAGCCGCTTTGTTCTATATGGTCAACAGCTCCAACGTGTTTGTGGTCATCGGGGCGTTTTTCGTACACAGCATACTTGTCCGCGTGTTGTATCTCGACACAGACGTCCTGCTTGAAAGTGCTTCACGAAACGCCACAACGGGTGCAACCCGGGGTGTTTTTATGACTATCGGCAACAGCGCCCTCGTTCTCGCACCACTCCTTGCGGGCTACCTTCTTATGGATAGTGACGCCTATCAGCGTGTCTTTGTCGCAGCCTTATTTGCCCTCGTTCCGGCATTTCTTATACTATTGTTCTCATTCAAACACTTTACTGATCCACGGTATACACGTATCGCCGTGATACCAACTTTGAAACATGTGTGGAATACACCCGCGCTTCGGTATGTGTTTATGCTCAATACCGTACTTCGGGTCTTTTATGCGGTCATGGTGGTATACATGGGAATATACTTGCATGCAACGCTCGGATTGCCGTGGGCCAGTATCGGAATTATATTCACCGTTATGCTCATTCCGTTTGCCGTTCTTGAGTTTCCCCTCGGATGGCTCGCTGACAAGCGTTTCGGAGAAAAAGAAATACTTATCACAGGACTGATACTGACTGCGGCAGCTACCATGGTCTTGCCGTGGATATCAAGTATAAGCGTATTTGTGTGGAGTGGTGTCCTCCTGGCAACACGAATCGGAGCCAGCGCGGTGGAAATAATGACAGAAACATACTTTTTCAAACACATACAAGGAAAAGACGTGGAAATGTTGAGTTTATATCGTGTAGTCGATCCTTTTGCGTATGTCCTGGCGCCGACAGTGGTGTCACTACTTCTGCTTTTCGTTGATTTGCGGTATATATTCGTAGTTCTTGGCGTTGTCGTGCTCGCCGGACTACTTCCTGCAGCACTGCTCAAAGATACAAAATAAAAAATATTTTTTGACAAGGAGGCACACGTGGTATACTTTGAGCCCCTATTATCATAGTAGAAAAAATAATACCGATATGGAGCAAACAAAAACCGTTTCGATTTACTCAACTCCGACATGTCACTTCTGTCACATGGCGAAAGATTTTTTTAACGAAAAAGGCATTACGTTCACCGATTACAATGTCGCCGAAGATGCGGACAAACGAAATGAAATGGTCGACAAAACCGGCCAACTCGGCGTTCCGGTTATCTCCATTGTGAATTCTTCCATTCCGGAGGGATCTGAGGGGCACGAGGAATTGGTTATAGGTTTTGACCAAGATCGCCTCTCTCATTTGCTCGCTATTCAGTAACAACCACAACCACGAATAAACTAAAAAACGGCCTTGTGAGGCCGTTTTTTAGTTTATTCGTTCGTTTTTTATTCAGCGGAAACCGTCGGACCACCCTCAGGATTTTCAAAAACAACCGGACCGACGTTTATAATAACGTCTTGATCGGTGTCAAAAAGGATTGCGCGAGAAATACTCGGATAGATGAGCAGAACATCACCGTTTTCCGCACCCTGATAGAAAGGTTCGTTTTGAATAAGAGAAGCGATATCTGTCACGACACCGACATTCGGTTTTTCGTCGGGTAATTTAATGTGTTTGCCTACCATTTTTACAATGGATTCAATATCCTTGTCAGATAACGTGGTCGCTCCGGTATCACCGGAAGGAAGATTCACCCCACCACCGACGCCGCGTTTAATAAGGGCAACGGCAATCAGAACCACGACAACAATAAGAAGAATGATAAATACTTTTTTTCTCATAGATATAATTAGCGGACAATAATTTTTTTAACTTTTCTTTGTATAACTCTACCGGCTGTTCTACTGCGCTTATGCTCAGTCGTAACGTATTCTCCGGGAAATCCCGTGTCGACCGAAGTCTCTATTGGTGTTTGCTCCGTATGAATATGGATATCCGGAATATCTCTTGTGAAAGGAGCCTCCTCGGTTGATGTCGTGTGTATACGACTTCTCGGTCGTGTCAGATACCACCCGATCAAACCACCGACAGCCATGGCTATGCCGACAACAGCGGCCTTTGCAAGAGTATGGAAAGTGGCGAAGTACAAAAGTTCCTGCATATGTGTACAGTATACCAAATCCGCGTATTTTTAAAAAGAAGACACGGGCAGTATTCTTGCGAGAGACTCTATCCTCCCCGAAACAACAAGTGTGGGAAGTCCCAAAAAACAGTTTCGCTCAATATCCACGGCGGCGCCGCCGGAATTCCCCCGCTCTATTTTCGCGGATGTTGTGTAGTACTCCTCATCAAAGCCGGAAATAATTCCTTCAGTGGCCGTAATTGATTCTTTTGCGCCAATTGCCGGATATCCGAGAATAAGAACAGGGTCGCCGATATGGGGTTTTTCAGCGCACTTTTGGAAAGAAAACATTGCGGAAAGATTGTCACTAATACGCGCATATCCGAAGTCAACGTCTTCAGAAAGCACGATGTCAGAATTTCGGATGTCAATTTCTGTGTCGCCGTCAAGCGTCGACAGCGTACACCCTGTCAATCGAGCTTCGTCTCTTTCAAGCACGTGTCGATTAGTAATAAGCCGTACACCGACCGGGGTATGTTCCAACACCGCTGATCCTTTTGATGTCTCAAGATCCTCATCCTGGCCATTTTTAAACGAGCAGGTGAGGCGATACACAAAAGGACTCCACTGAGCGGCCAAACCGCTGATGTCCGCCGTTTGTACTATTTCCTTGATACGTGTTTCCTGTATATCAAGATTTCCGGTAAGAAGACCTAGCTTTTCCTGAAGAATCTCCTGCCCCTGCTCCCGTTCCTCGTCACTTTGTACAACCGTCATGCGGAGCGTTTCTGTATCGCCCGAAAGAAGCGCTAGACGTTCTTCAAGTGCAGCCGTACGAGCGGAAAGTTCTCCTGTATATAAACGTATATCGGCAAGCGTGGAGCGAACGCTGTATAGTCCCGTAATAAAACCAACGCACAGAGCAATTGCAACTGCAACGGGAATACCGATGTGTGTAATCTGTTTTTTTGTAACGCGAAATTTCACAGCCGATTCTATTTAAACACTACAGGAATCTCAAGCGCGTCATCATACTCGGGAAGTCCCGACGGATTATCTTTTTTCAAAATAAGCGCGCCGTTTTTGCCGTACTCCGGCGTCGCAAATTCCAGTGTCCCGGAGAAAGGCACAAAATCCTCCGTCATCCACTCACCGTCGGCGGTGGCAAAACCCTCTGCGATAATAAGCCCATCCCAGTTAACAAGAACCAGAGGAAAAGATCCTTCAAAAAACCATGTACCGCGTGCCTTTCCGGAAACGGTGAGCGGAGAAGAGATTTCCGCATTTATGTGCGGTGCGGTAACTTCAATCATGTCCGGAATACGAGCAGTCAGAGGTTGTTCGATACCGCCGTCAAACACAAACCACCCGGCAAAAACAGAAAAGAAAAGAATAATACCGAAAAGAAGTACCTTTTTCATATATACAAGGTTATATGTTTAAGAACGATCCGACGACAACACCTATGACAATGGCAAGACCGCCGATAAGAGCCACCGATAAGCCCTTTTTAATACGGGAGATGTGTGCATAGTGTCCGATGAGTGCACCCACACAAAAGAGGAGAACAAGAGCGACCGCAACCGAAACCCAAAATGCCGACGCGACCGGGAAGAAACCGTACGGAAGAATGACCAGTGCTCCGGCGGCAAGATATGAAAGAAACATAACGACCGCCCACGCACGCGAAGCCGCATACGGGAGTTCGCGGTGCTCATGCACTTCGGCAACGGAATTTTCTGATATAAGAGCCCCCACACCCATCGAAAACCCTTCGACTAGAATAAGAATACATCCGGAAATCAGAATTTCACGTCGAGATAAACCTGCGCTTACGATACCTGAAATAAAACCGACGGTTGATACAAGACTGTCTTCCACGCCAAAGACAAAGTTTCGAACATTTTCCGAATTCTTAAAAAACGTAAACATACTGGGAAGTTTATACATGCTCATTTTCTTTCAAAGAGTGACTCCGGTTTTTTATTTGCCCGTACCGCGTCCTTTATTATACGTGATGTTATCGGCAGTAGTGGATTTAACATCCGCGCAATTCGATAGAGTTTTACCGTAAGCTCTGTGATGAGCTCCTTCCCTTTTCCGGGGTCAGTCTTGACCACCTTAAACGGCTGGGTTTCCTGGATACGTAAATCACACGCCGTGATTTCCGCCCACACCATGTGACATGCGTCATTAAACTGGTATGCATCGATTTTTTTGAAGTACTCGCTAAAATCCTCCCGCTCAGGAATCTCAACCGGCGCATCGAGGTTGTCCTGCGCCATCTTCATCACGCGGCTCACGAGATTACCGAGTCCGTTGGCGAGATTTGCATTGTAGTCCTCAATAAATCGCTCTCGTGTAAAATCAGAATCCTCAAAGGGGTGAATGTGCCGCAAGAGGAAGTACCGCACCGCGTCCGTACCGAATTCTTCCACAAGAGCGGCCGGACTCACCACGTTGCCCAACGATTTACTCATTTTTTGTCCTCCGCTCGTTACAAAACCGTGGTACACAACGAGATCAGTCGGTTTAATCTGAGAGGACAGCAACATCGCCTGCCACATGAGCGACTGAAAACGCACTTGATCTTTTCCCGCCATTTGTATCGTTGTTCCTTGTGTCCAAAATGTATTAAACAAACCGTCTGTATCTTCCGGCCAGCCGAGCGTTGAAATATAATTTGTGAGCGCATCAAACCAAACATACATCACGTGATCAGCATCACCCGGTACCGGCACACCCCACGACATCCGGTCTTTTTTTCGGGAAATCGAAAAATCTTCAAGTCCCTGCTCAATAAACTGCAGTGCTTCCAGTTTGCGCGTCTCGGGTATGACATGTCCGCCGGAAACATACGCGCGAAGCTGCTCGGTGTATTTTGAAAAACGAAAGAAGTAGTTTTCTTCCTGCACGACTTCCGGTTTCAGATTCGGATGAACAGGACACGCCCCATCAACCAAATCACGCTCTGCAAGAAACCGCTCACATCCGACGCAATACAAACCTTCAAAATTTTTCTTATAAATATCACCCGAAGCCTCACAGCGTTTCCATAACTCCTGGGCCGCAGCCATATGGTGTGCGTCGGTGGTACGAATAAAACGTATCTCTTCGGTCAAGCCAAGGGTGTCTTTCAGCGCGCGAAAGTGCTCTGCCCATACATCTACGTATGCCTGGGGGTCCTTACCCTCTTCGCGCGCTTTTTCAAAAATCTTTTGTCCGTGTTCATCCGTTCCGGTATTGAAAAATATCTCATCACCCTGCAGTATTCTTGAACGAGCATATGCATCAGCCTGAACTATTTCAAGTGCAAAACCGATATGCGGTTCTGCATTAACGTACGGAAGGGTCGTTGTAATGTAGGTTCTGTTCATACTCGTACAGTATAGCAAAATAAGGGCTTTTTGGGATACCCAAAACGCGGCCCGCACATGAGCCGCGTGATGCACGTGTCATATTACTATTCCCTACAGTTCCGTGGTCGTGCCGTCAAAGTCAGCTCCTTGTGTCGTCGCGTCCTCCTTTGTGTGTCGTACGATACCGTCTTTGTGGTGAGGTGGAGTATATAGTGTGTACAACTTGAGCGCCTCCGTCGTTGATGTGTTCATTACGTTGTGCCTCGCTCCTGCCGGAACAATAACACTGTCCCCGTCAGTAACGATGTATTCTGTTTCGTTGATGACCACCTTCCCTTCTCCTTTTTCAAAACGAAAAAACTGATCTCCGTCCTCATGAACCTCAGAACCAATCTCTTCACCGGGAAGGAGTGACATGAGCACCAATTGACAGTGTTGTGCCGTATAAAGAACGTGCCTGAAATCGGTGTTTTCGATTGTGCGTTTTTCTAGTGCGTCCTTGTATCCTTTTTTCATAGATGATTTCTTATTTAATACCTAACGTTTCTTTGATTCTTCGGACCAACTCTTCAACTTTGATATTGGACTTAACAATATACTCAAACACTTCCTGCTCCATTGCCTTCGCCACGTTTTCGTTATCGCTCAAATTGGTGAGAATAATAACGTGAGCACCGGATCCCCACGTATCGGCACGCAGTTTATGCAGCATCATGACGCCGTCCATGACGGGCATAACAATATCAAGCAAAATCAAATCCGGGTGCTCTTGGAGGGCGACGATAAGCCCCTCTTGTCCGTTCCGTGCACCGAGAGTGTTAAAACCCTCACTGGTAAGTTTGTCACACAGCGCGTTTCGTAAAGGAGTTTCGTCTTCTACGACAAGAATGGTCTTTTTAGGTTCCATATGTATGCACGTCCTATTTTACACATATTTATAGCCGCCGTCTAACTCGTTTTTTTAAACCCGTTTACCCTCTTCATACCACTAAGCGGAAAGGCGACGTAAAACGTACTCCCTTTTCCCTCTTCCGAAATAAACCATATTCTACCCCCTGTTTTGTCGATAATCGATTTCACAATGTACAAACCTAAGCCTGTGCCTTCGGCTTCCGACATCGCGGCGTTGTCCGCACGAAATAGTTTTTCAAAAATCTTATCTTGTTGTTCTTTCGGAACACCGATTCCGGAATCTTCTGCGGAAAACGCCAGTGTATCTTTGAACATTTTTTTACCTCCGAAGGTTTCGTGTTTTCGTACAACACACCAACGCAACGTGACCGTGCCGTTATCGGGCGTGTACTTCACCGCATTAGATACTATGTTTTGCACAACGCTACGTAAAAGTTTTTCATCTGCGGAAAAATCACCCGGAATGTCTGTGTACTCTTCGCGCACAACAATATTCTTTTTTACAACCAAAGAGTTGAGTTCCTCAAGTACGCTCTTGGTAAGCGTCGTTACATTTGTCGGTGTTACCTCAAGAACAAAGGCCCCTAAATCCAAACGGGACACATTCAACAGCGCATTCACGAGATCAACCATCCTTTGGTTTCCGACGTAAATTTCCGTGAGATACTTTTGCTGTTTTGCGGTTATCTTCCCGGCGTCTCCCGCAAGAAGCATTTC
>CAZVYH010000005.1:14609-48668 GCA_964631485.1 uncultured Candidatus Saccharibacteria bacterium | reverse complement strand
TCTCCATAAAAAGCATATGAGGGTTTTGATGCATTTCCCCATCCGGCAAAGTAGCGCAGCGACGCAAGTCGTTCCGCGGCACGTGTCCCCGCAGTCGCACCATTGTCCCCCAAAAGAATGCCAGCGGCAGTAAATGCGTCTACCGGATTGTACGGGTTCGGCGGGTAATTCCCCGACACCGCGCCGATACGATCTTTACTTTTATCGTATACGCACGTTTGCGCCACCTTGTCGCACGCGTACCCCGCGTATTGCACCCATGTTGACGGAATAAACTGAGCCGGGCCCATCGCGCCTCCCCAGCCGTACCACGGCTTTGCCGAAACCGGCATACTGTCAGGGTTAAGGCCGAGATCCTTCATGAGCGCCGCAAAAATCCATTTATCACGTTCCGGGTGAGAATCCGTTTGCCAGTTTCCCGTTCCGAGATTTTCTCCCAGACGCGTCTCTTCTTGGAGTGTCCCGAGAATCAGTGCCGCGCGCACACCGGTTACCCGCTCTACACTTTGTGCAAAATCAATCGCCTCACCGAGAGAAATCGCCGTTGAGCCGCGCAGTTTGAAGAGCTCGGCGCGAATTTGTGCGGCTGTCTGTTGTTTCTGGGCAATAATTGACTGGTATATATTCTCCTGGCCTTTTGTTACATTGAGCACCTCTTTTTTCTGCGCCTCCTGGATTTCAATTTTTCTTTTTTCAAGCTCCTGAAGTTTTTTCAACTCAAGCTCCTCTGCACGACGCTCTTCAAGAGTTAGCGTTTCCCGGTGTGTTTCCTCTTTCGTCTCTTCAATCTCCCGAAATGACCCTTTGAGCGCGACGGTAATGGAGTCAAATGAGTCCAGGTCTTCAAAAAATTCAGAAATATTTTCTTTCGCGAGCGCAATCTCCACAATCGAGTAGTTGTCGAGCCGGTCGGTTTCGCGGATAAGTTGTGCGAGCGACTCCTTCTCGCGCGCCATGCGCGCGGTAAGTTCTTCTATGGTTTCCAGTTTGTCGCCGATTTCACCTCCGATTTTTGTAATGGTGTAGGTGCGCGCCTGAATGCCGAGCTGTGATTTTTTTATCTCACCGTTCAACAACGACACGTCCCGTTCAAGTGACACGCGTTCGTTGCGTTTTTCATCAAGAAAAACCTGTTGGAGCTGTATTTCTTTCTCCACCTTTTTAAGTTCGGCTTCAAGCTCGCGCTGCCGTTCTTCCACGGCATCTTCCGAGGTTTGAGCAAAAACCGTGGAACAGAATCCCACAAAAAGAACGCTTATGAGCAAAATGGATACGAAACGTGAATGGCGCATATAGTTCGCCAGACACCCGTCGATAAGTGGACTACGCCTAGGCTTTTTCGGGCTTCTCTGTCTTTTCCGCACCTTCGTCCGTGGCCTCTCCCTCTTCCTCTTTCTTACCCTTCTTTTCAACCTCAATAGACTCCATGTCTATTTCGGCAACCGGCGCTTCCTCTTCTTCTTTCGGCTGTGACACGGAAACAATCGTTTCTTCCAAATCTTCCAAAATAGTCACACCCGCGGGTACTGGTATATCTTTAATGGCGATACGACTCTCAAAGGTTTCAAGTGTCGATACATCTACTAGTATCTCATGCGGCAAATCTTTTGGAAATGCCTCTACTTTCACTTCAAGCATAATTTTCATCAGTGTTCCTCCGAGACTCTTAACTGCAGGCGCCTCGCCGACAAATACGAGCGGAACTTCTGTTTCCACCTTCTTTCCTTTTTCAATAACATAAAAGTCAACATGACGCGCGACGTCCGTCACCGGATCAAAATCAACTTCGTGGATAAGGGCGTCTTTCGGTTCTCCTACCCCCTCAAGAGTAATGACGGTTGATTCGCCCGCCTCCTTCCAAAGCTTTTCAAATACTTTCTGATCAACGGAAACAGCCTGGGACGCCTCCTTGGGACCATATAAAACACCGGGAATACGCCCCGCAGCTCGGAGTGTATCCGGTTTTCCCCCGTCTCGTTTTTGTATCTGTACTGTCGGCATAGGTCAACAATAATCGCATACGGACGCCCAAATTGCAAGATTATCGACCCGCAAAGAGTTTTAATCGTCGTTCAACAACATCCTGAACGGCCGAAACCGCAGGTTTGGCGTATTTATACGGAGCAAGTTCTTCGGGACTTTCCTGGAGGGAAAGCTGCAATGCTTTTCGGTATGCGACGCGAAGTTCCGTTGATACATGCACCTGTGCAATACCGTTTGTGACAACCGCAAGGTAATCCTCATCCGACGTACCCGAGCCGCCGTGGAGTACGAGCGGAACACCGACATTGTCTGCAATTTCTTTCACACGTCCGGGGTTGAGCCGCGGGTCCATACCGCTCTTGAGTGTTCCATGAATCGTACCCACCGCAGGCGCGAGCAAATCAACACCCGTCGAATCTACAAACCTCTTCGCGTCATCCGCCGTCGTCATCATATCGTCAGTTACCGCCGCGCCTTCCGGAAGCACGTCCAGAAGTTCCGAGCCAACCCCGATAAATCCTAGCTCCCCTTCTATAAGGACATCTTTCCCTGTTGTGCGTGCATATTCAACACACTCCTTTGTTTTCGAGACATTTTCCTCGAATGAAAGTTGGGCTCCGTCAAAAATAACCGAATCAAAACCGGCATCAATCGCTTCTTTTACTCGCTCAACACTGTATGTGTGATCGGCATTCAGATAGACAGACACCCCCGAATCTTCGCGGATTGTTTTCACCAGGGAAACAATTTCCCGGACACCAAACACGTCGCGCTCTCCTTCCGAAACACCGATAATCACCGGCAGCCCTGTTGCTTTCGCGGCGCCAACAACAGCCTTTACCATCTCAATATTTGCGACGTTAAAATGACCGAGAGCATACTTCCCTTTTTGCGCTTCATTGAGCGCTTCACGTAAAGATTTCATACCGTAATAGTACCACAGGCCGACGTTCCAAAACCCCACTTCTCCACTACCTCTGTGTGCTATCATATTCCTCATGAATACATACGACCTTATCGCCATTGGCGACACAGTGACTGATGAATTTATTGAATTGGAAGATGTGCGCATCGACACGAAGCGCGACCCGGAAGACAAGGGGTATCAGGAAATTTGTTTTCGGTTCGGCGACAAAGTGTCATACAAAAACCTCACCGTCATACACGCGGTAGGCAACGCCGCAAACGCCGCAGTTGCCGCAACCCGACTCGGTCTTTCAACGGCGTTTGTCAGCGATGTCGGCGATGATGATCTTGGAACAAAAATTCTTGAAACGCTCACCGGACACAATGTATCCACATCCTTCATACGAATTCATGAAGACATGCTCAGTAACCACCACTATGTATTGCAGTACGGGCCAGAGCGAACTATTTTAATCAAACACCAACCGTACCCGTACACACTTCCTGATATCGGAGAACCGAAGTGGCTCTATCTTTCCTCACTCGCAGAACACTCTCTGGAATACCATCATGAAATTGCCCGGTATCTTGAAGCACACCCGACAATCAAACTCGCATTCCAGCCGGGAACATTTCAGATTAAACTCGGTGCAAAAGAATTATCTGATTTGTACGCGCACACGCACATTTTCTTCTGCAACCGCGAAGAGGCGGGAAGAATTCTTGAGACAGAAGATATGAGCGACGTTAAGAAACTTCTGCAGGATGTCGCACAACTCGGACCAAAAGTGGTTGTTATTACCGACGGACCAAGCGGCGCATACGCATACGACTCGCACAGCGGCGACACATTCTCGGTAACCATGTATCCCGATCCCAAACCTCCGGTAGACCGTACGGGTGCGGGAGATGCTTTTGCCTCAACCGTTGTCGCCGCCATGGCACTGGAAAAACCTTTGTCTGAAGCCCTTTTATGGGGACCCGTGAACTCAATGTCAGTCGTACAATACATCGGCGCACAGAAGGGCCTCCTCTCAAAAGAACAGCTCGAAAAACATCTTGCCGAAGCACCCGCGGAATACAAAGTTGAAAAATTATAGACTTGCTTTCCCACGCTTCCGTTCTCCAGTTCACATACATTAGAGAATGTGGGTAAGCGTTGCTACTATAAGAGCAGATTTCCGCAGAAAGGAGCCGCGCCATGCGATACAAAGTCGCCGCCGCGCTCCTTCTCGGAGCGCTCTTTGACACAACTGCTTTCACAGACGTATCTGCGTCACATCCCCTCTCACGAAGCGAACCCTGTCCGGTGAAAACGCTCTTCGAAGAGGCGCGTGCAATCGTTGCGCGCGTTCCTGTAGAACACAGCGCCGATCTCACGACCTACACGGAAGTGCTCGTGTACCCGAAGCACAAAGAACCTCGGACACGAACAGATTTCGTGCGGCGCACTATTCCGCTGGTTCTGCTGAACACGTTTACATGTGAACTCGCCACGACGTCGGTCACTAGGACAATCAGAAAGAGCCGTCTTCCGACGTTTCTTTCAACTGACGACTCGAGATTCATCGTGTTCATCGAAGAGCGTGCGTACGGTGCGGTTTGGAATTGGTGGAACTCATCTCTCCAGGTTCTCGCACCTGAAGGATGGGTTGTCGCCGCTCTGCACTGGAAGGAGCGCTCGACCGGGCAGTCAATCGTCTACACGCCCGGGTCGGGAGACTTGATTGCCTCCTTCCCCTCGCTTCCGGACGTCGGCCGCGAACATTTCCGGTCTGACCATGAAGCCGCGGCACAGCGCCTTACAAGTGTTCCCTCACGCGCTGTTCCAGGCATGAGCGTAGAAGAAGTCATTACGACATTCTTCCCGCGCTTGCTTGAGACAATTGTCTCCATCGAACACGCCGACGATCACGAAGTTACGGCGTATCGCAACGGAGACTTCCCTATAAGTCCCATCGACCGCCCGTTTGCGGTCATTGCTGGAAATCCCGAAACCGCATTTGCGTTTACGGCAAGTCCGGCGGGAGCTCAAGGAATGATGCAGGTGATGCCGAGCACGTGTCAGGATATGCGGAACAAGTATCCCACCGCACGGATTCCTTTGGGGTGCTTTGAAAAACCTCATCCGCACTCGGTCCAAATCGCCACGGCGATGCTCGTTCTCGATTACCACCTCTCCATCATCTCGCAACGTCTACGACACCAAGGAGAGACACCCGAGGAGTTTGCTGCTCGTCCGGAGATGAAACTCCTCCTTCGCGCCGCGTACAACACGGGCCCCGGACGAGTTTCTACGGCCGTCCGCTCGCAGAAAAACTGGTCCGCACGCCTCCTTTCGGAAACACGCGGATATCTTGTGAAAGCATTCGGGCTCGATGAGCCCTTGAAGTAAACCCGCCGCGGCACCAGAGCCGTCGGCGGGTCTTTTCTTTTTATTCTTCTACTCTTTCAAATCTTTTTCGTTTCTGTCCTTCGATCTCCACATCTTCCTCAAACATAGAAAGTGGCCGAACCCAGAGTTTTGATTTTGGATTGTCGTACTGTGCTTCATACACAACAAGATCTTCAAGTGTTTCTGAGTGTTTTGCAATACCAATCACACAATACAGATTCCCTGTTTTTGCATGTTTATATGTTCCCGGTGTAACCATATTATTTCCTTGAAAGTACCTTTTTTGTCGCTTCCACAATTGAATCCGCATCCATTCTGTAGTGTTTGATGAGTTCATCCGGTTCACCTGATTGCCCAAATTGATCACGCATACCGACAAACTCTATAGGCACAGGTTTGTGTTGGGAGAGCACCTCGGCAACCGCGGAACCCATACCGCCCGCAATCTGGTGCTCTTCAATAGTCACAACCGCACGACACCTGTCGGCTGCATCAATAATTTTTTGCTCGTCCATCGGCTTCACGGTGTGATTATTTATCACTATACTCCCCACGCCTTCATCTTGCAGTTTTTTTGCAGCAAGAAGCGCGTTGTGAACGAGTGTTCCGCACACAATAAGAGCAACCTGAGGGTTCTCCGACTCCCACAGCACTTCCGCTCGTCCGATTTCAAAGGGTGTTTCCGGTGTTGTGAACTGAGGGCTTCCTGCGCGTCCGAAACGAAGGTATACAGGCGTGTTTGTTTGCGCGGCAGCCACAGTTGCCTTCCGTGCTTCCTCACTGTCCGCCGGCACAATAACCGTCATGTGCGGCAACATACGCATGAGACCGATATCCTCAAGCGCCTGGTGCGTCGCGCCGTCCGGGCCCACAGAAATACCCGCATGACTTCCCGCAATTTTTACCGGAACATTATTGAGCGCGATAGTTGTACGGATTTGTTCATTGTTTCGACCGGGCGAAAATGTTGCGTACGAGGTAATGAATGGGATTTTTCCGTAGCTCGCAAGCCCTGACGCCACTGTTGCGAGGTTTTGTTCCGCAACGCCGATTTCAATGTAGCGCTCGGGGAATTCTTTTTTGAACCACTCAACGCGTGTTGATTCCGCCAAGTCTGCACACAACACAACAACGCGTGGGTCCGCCTTCCCTGCTTCTACAAGCCCGTGTCCAAGCCCGTCTCGCGTCGGCACCTTTTTGATGTCCGAGTCGAAAATGTGCTCTATGAGTTTTTGCTCTTGTTTAATCATTGTGGCTTGCCTCAATAGTTCCCTTAAGGGTGCGTAGTTCTTTCAAAAACTTCTGCTCTTCTTCCTTTGTCGGCGGCTTACCGTGCCAGTGAAAGTCGTATTCAATCTCTTTAATTCCCTTTCCGGCAATCGTGTGCGCAATAATCACCGTCGGCCGCTCAACAATCGCTTTTGCTTCGTCAATCGCATCAACAAACGCCATCATATTGTGTCCGTCCACCTCAATGACATGCCAGTTAAACGCACGCCATTTGTCCGCTAGTGGCTCCAGCGGCATTACATTCTCTGTCATGCCGTTAATTTGAATGTTGTTGCGGTCAATAACCGCCGTGAGGTTTGAAAGTTTGTTGTTTCCCGCAAACATAGCGCCTTCCCATGTGTTTCCTGCCTGCAGTTCACCGTCGGAGAGCAAACAATACGTGCGCCACTTTTTGCCGTCCATACGCGCGCCGTACGCAATACCCGCGGACTGGGAAAGCCCCGACCCGAGAGGGCCCGATGTCGTTTCCAGTCCCGGCAACCGTTCGCGTTCAGGATGTCCTTGTAAACGAGTGCCGAATTTTCGCAGGGTTTTGAGTTCACTCATCGGGAAATATCCTGCATGCGCCATTGTTGCATAGCGAATCGGCACAATGTGTCCGTTTGAGAGAACAAGACGGTCTCGTTCTTCCCATTGCGGGTTCTTCGGGTCATGGTTGAGAATGTGAAAATAGAATGCGGTGAAAATATCCGCCATATCAAGAGGTCCGGCGGTGTGCCCCGACCCGGCGTCCTCAAGCATGTCGATGACCGACATGCGAATGTCATTTGCTTTCAGCTCTAATGCTTTAATTTTTTCGTCAGAAAGGTGCGTCATTGCTCCCTGTATCATACCACGCACGTGCATGAAAAAAATATCCTACGAAATGACAAAACGCGGTCCCGAAGGGCCGCGTTCTTGGGTGGTCGCTCTCTCAAGGAGAGAGGACCGAAGGAACCGTCAGTGTGGCAGGTGATGCCACAAGGATTTCTGCTTGTTGGAGCGTTGTTTGAAGAGCGCTCAACAACGACAGCAGCGTATCCTCGAGAGCGTGGAACACCCGCGGCATTGCGATCCAGAGAATGAGTAATAAAACCCCAAACCCCAGTGATCGTAAAATACGCATGGTGGTATGAAAAATTGTGGGCTGTGGGTTGTCTTGACTAGAGACAACCCGATGACTAAATGCCAGAGCCCGTTTTTCACAACGCCCTCACCTGACCTACTTTTATCATAGGCAAAAAAACAAAAAAGTCAAGAGGTGTGACTTTTTTATAGTGTTTGGAGATACGAAATCGTATCTTGAATATCTTCACTGCCGAAAATGGCCGAGCCGGAAACCAGTTTTGTCGCTCCCGCCTCCACAAGAAGCGGCGCGGTTTCTTCGTTCACCCCGATATCAATTGCGATAGGAATTTTCGGATACTTTTTTCTAATGTCACGCACCTTGTCGTACACACGCTCATCCAACGACATGCCGGCGAATCCTATCTCGTCACTCCCCATACACTGTATGAACGTCGCTTGTTCGATGTACGGGAATAGCTTCTCGTTCGGTGTGCTCGGTGTAATTCCGAGACCGACCTCAACATCCGCTTCTTTCAGTTTTTGTATACTCTCATCAAGTTTGTTGGTACTTTCAACATACACAATAGCGCCCGCAATTCCGACACGTATCCACGTGTCAATGAGACGCTCCGGTTCACTTACTAAAAGATCGACTTCGTAGTCCATTTCATCCCAGTACGGCAACCCTTCATCTTGAGAAAGAATTTCCTTGAAGTGTCCGTCATCTCCGTTGTACGGCCACGTCTTTGACGGCGCGTATGTTCCGTCGGCAATATCTATTTGCACACGCGACACAAGACCCTTCACACGGGACACCTTACCGAGAATGTCGGCATAATTTTGCGGCAGTAATACCGGAACAACGTCTATCATGCGTCTAATTTTTTTATACGTCTGATGTGGCGCTCCTCCTCGGTGAACGGCGTCTGAAGCCACATCTCTATGATATGTTTTGCTCCTTCCTGATCTATAAACGCAGCGCCGAGAGAAAGGATGTTCGCATCGTTATGCTCGCGCGATAGCTGCACTATCTCTTCCTGCGTACCACATGCAGTTGCCGCTCGAACTCCTTTGACACGGTTGGCGCACATCGCCTCTCCTTGACCTGACTTTCCAAATACAATCCCCCGCTCCGCCTCGCCGTTTGCAACCGCACGCGCTACAGGGAACACGAAATCGGGGTAGTCATCGTGTTCATCGAAAGAAAACGCACCCTTGTCCATCACTTCGTGATCTTGTTCGACAAGAAAATCTCTCACGTATTCTTTGAGTTTAAACCCCGCATGATCTGCTCCAAGTGCGATTTTCATTATAATTATTTATGAATCAATTTTAGTATGGGAACCTTTTTTATAAAAGGCACGAGCCATTCTATAGTCAGAATAAAGAAAAAGACGGCTATAAGATATGTACCCGCAGTAACCACCGTTGCACTTAAATGAACGTTGAACCATTGGTTAAAGTAAAAAGGAATAAAACCTCCTTGGCCAAAATACGAAACACCAAACGAACCCGTTCTGAAGTAGCTTTCTAATGTTGTCAACGGACACGCCCCATATAATGACCATATAACAATTGCCACAAGGAGAAAGGCGGACTCGATTGGTCGAAACCACTTCACCCTAATACTCATACCTATGCCGACAAAAACTGCCACAATCAATGCCGTATGCACAACTAAAGTAGTGTTGGCTAGAATTTCGTACATACAGAAATAACCTCACTTCTCCAGATTAGGACAAACTAGAGGCCATTTTACGTACATGCTGAACAAGCGTCACCGTGTACCCCATCTCGTTGTCATACCACGAAAGTACTTTCACCAGATTTCCGCCGACCACGCGCGTCAGTTTACTGTCAACAATTGCTCCGTACGGTTCGCCGACAATATCGGATGACACCAATTCTTCATTGCTCACTTTGAGTATTCCCTGCCAACGTGCCTCTCCGGCCGCCTTCTGCAGAATATCGTTCACTTCTTCCACGCTTGTATCACGCTTGGTAACAAGCGTAATGTCCGCAATGGAACCGACGATGACCGGCACACGGATTGCGATACCGTCAAACTTTCCCTCCAAATCAGTAATTGCTTTTGTCACTGCGACCGCGGCGCCGGTAGATGTCGGCACGATGTTGTGCGCGGCGGCGCGTCCTTCACGCCAGTCCTTTTTGTTCGGGCCGTCCTGTAAACTTTGTGACTGTGTGTAGCCGTGTACTGTATTAAGCACTGCTTTTTCCACACCAAGTGTCTCGTGCAAAATTTGAATCACCGGGCTTGCGGCATTTGTCGTACACGAACCGTTTGAAGTAATGTCACACGTCTTCAGCTTCTCTTCGTTCACGCCCATGAGCACCGTCGCGGTTTCAATACCTTCCACACCCTCTCCTTTTGCGGGAGCGGTAATCACCACGCGCTTCGCGCCAGCATCAAGATGTTTCTTTGCGTCAGTGTAATTTGTAAAGAAACCGCTTGATTCGACAACAATGTCCACATCAAGCTTCTTCCATGGCAGTCCGCTCGGATCTTTTTCCTGAAAAAAGGGAATATCTTTCCCGTTGACGGTGATACCGCCGTCGCGCGCCTGCACGTCGATGTCCGAGCGTCCGTATGCGCTGTCGAAGGTAAGCAAATAAGCGAGGTTGTGTGCATCGCCGAGATCGTTGATTGCAACAATATCAATTTCAGGATACTTGAGTGCAAGTTTAAGAAACGAGCGTCCGATGCGACCGAATCCGTTAATTGCGATGCGTGACATATAAATGGAGATTAGATACCGGGTACTAGAAATAATGTGGTATACAAAAAGTATACCCCGCACTTACCTTTGCTCCAAAGTTACGTGCGGGGTATATCACGCTCTCGCTAAAAAATTGACAGCGCGCAATTTATTGTTGTATAGTTGCATTGGATTTCAAAGGAGAAAAACCATGAAAACGTTGGCCGACGTTCGGAGGTGGCTCTCTGAGAAGCGTGCGGATGCGGGTCTCTTCGGGATCAATCCCGAATTCGAGACCGAGTTCAACAGGAGGGCTCGGGAAGTGCACACCACCATCGTAACCGAGAACAATCTCTCGTCGTCGTGGCTCCAGCTCCCCGACGACACCGTCTTGGGAGACCGTAGCCTCGAGCTCTTCAACAATCTCGTCGACTGGACGGCACGGAACGCCGTTCCCGACATCGACGAGATCGCCGGCCTCTCCTGACAACCAGCGCATCACGCGCGAAACCGCCGCCAAGAGTTTTTGGCGGCGTTCGTATTTTTATGAAAGTTTTTCTTTGAGGAGTTTTGCAACCACCCCCGGATTTGCCGAACCTTTTGAAAGTTTCATGCCTTGTCCAACGAGGAACTGCAGCACACTCTCTTTTCCGGCTTTATACTCAGCAACAACCCCGGGATTTTCGGAAATAACCTGTTCAACAATCTTCAAAAGCGCACCCTCATCGCTTTGTTGTAGCAGTCCTTCTTTTTCCGCAATTTCTTTTGGAGAACCACCTTGCGCCACCATCAACGCGAGAATATCTTTTCCTCCACGAGAAGATACGAGCCCGTCAGAGAGCATGCCAATAAGCTCTCCGAAGTTCTCCGGTGTAATAGAAATAGGCGCACCCCGCAGAATTCCCGCGAGATCGGCTGCAATGTAGTTGGTTGCAAGAATCATTTTTTGGGCGTTATTATTCAAACATTTAGAAACTGCCTCAAAAAAATCTCCGTACATGCGGTCGTTTACAAACATGTCTGCATCTTGCGCTTTCAAACCAAGCGCAAGATAGCGGGCACGCCTAACCCACGGCAACTCGGGTAATTCTCTTGAAAGTGCCTCGTAAGAAAATTCGGGTATTTCTGAAATATTGAGCTTCGGCAAGTCAGGTTCAGGAAAATAGCGGTAGTCGTGCGATGATTCTTTTTTTCGCTGTGAAAATGTACTGCCTTTCACATCATCCCAGCCACGAGTTTCCTGTTCAATTTCACCCCCTTCTTCAAGAACGGCCGACTGTCGTTCAATTTCAAATGCAATTGCCTTTTCTGCAGCACGAAACGAGTTGATGTTTTTTATTTCTGTTTTTGTTCCCAAGGTTGTGTCTTTTGAAACAGAAATGTTTACTTCGACACGTAAATGTCCTTTTTCCATATCTGCATCAGACACACCAAGCGTTCGGAGTAACAACTGCAATTCTCGCGCAAAGTCCCCTGCTTCTTGTGCAGAGTGAATAACCGGTTCAGTTACGAGTTCCATCAGCGGCACGCCCGCACGGTTGAAATCAACGAGGGAGTGGCCCCCTGCGTGTTGTGAACGAGCGGTGTCTTCTTCTAGATGAATACGCGTCAGTGCCACACCGTGAAGTTCACCACCTTTTACAAGTGGGTATGCATACTGACTAATCTGGTATCCCTTTGGAATATCCGGATAAAAGTAGTTCTTGCGGTCAAATTCAGTAAAATCTGCAAGTTCCCCACCAACAGCCACACCCACCTTCAATACGTGTTTAACGGCCTCTTTGTTGATAACAGGAAGTGTTCCCGGATGACCCATGCACACCGGACACACATTCACATTCGGCCGTTTTTCGTCCGGGTCATTCTTTGAATTGCAGAACATCTTCGTCTGCGTTTTGAGCTCAACATGAATCTCTAACCCAATTGTCGGTGTGTACTCTGACATAACTCTAGTATACGAGATTCCTATTTTTTTCTTAAGGCCTTCACAATAGTGTCGCCGAGCTCCTTGAGAGATGCGTCGTCATACACAGAAACCGTAACGATACTCTTTGCGGGAATCTTTGTTTTTTTAGCAAACTCCTTCATTCGTGCAGAGAGAGTTTTTTCATCAACAAGGTCGCGCTTCGTAAACACGATAAGTTCAGGTTTTTCAGCTAAGTCCTTAGAGTACTTTGAAAGCTCCGTACGAATGGTGGTAAACGCCTCCGTAGGATTCTCATGTTCACATGAAATACAGTGAATGAGTGTTTTTGTTCGTTTTATATGACGGAGAAACGTGTGTCCGAGACCTTTCCCCTCCGCCGCACCCTCAATGAGCCCCGGAATATCAGCGAGAACAAATCCATACAGTGCACCGAGGTTCGGGTTAAGTGTTGTAAACGCATACGCGCCAACTTTTGCGTGTGCCCCGGTGAGCTCATTGAGTAGGCTGGACTTACCTGCGTTCGGCAAACCAATGAGTCCGGCGTCAACAACCAGCTGCAATTCAATATCAAAGTCGGCTTCTTCGCCCGGTTTTCCTTTTGTTGATTGTTTGGGTGTGACGTTTCGTGAACCCTTGAAGTGTTCATTGCCATATCCGCCGTTACCACCTTGAAGAATAATTTCTCTCTGCCCTTCAGTGAGCAGTTCAAAACGTTGTCCTGTTTGTACATTGGTAATGACGGTTCCCACAGGAAATTCAAACAGAAGTTCTTTTCCGTCTCTTCCCTCTTTACTTTGGCTTCCTCCGGGTGCACCATCTTCTGCTTCATAACTTTTTTGATCGTTGTAACGAAGAAGTACCGTGATATCACGAATAGCGACAACAACAACATCTCCACCACGACCACCGTTACCTCCTGCAGGTCCGGAGAATTCTTTTCCTTTGAGATGCAGCCAACGCACCACACCGTCGCCTCCGCGACCGGCAGCTAAATGAAGATGTAATTCGTCGATAAACGGCATATATGTTTAGTTATGCGGCAAGAGCTAGTTCGGCCAATGTGATAGCGCCTTCTTTTGATTTTGCAACAGCCATAAACAGACCTCTATGACAGAAAATGGCATCCGGAACTCCGGTTATACTGATGAGCTCTTGGTCTCGTTTGCCGGCCCAGGCTTTTGGAAGCGGTTTTCGAACCCGGTATGTTTCTTCTGATTCGTTCATCGCAATCAACTGCCACGAGTCAACGTCCTTTCTGTAGAGAACCGCGTAGAGTACCTCCGGATGCGCCATAAGAAAGTCGACGGTTAATTCTCTACCTAGTACATTTGTGGTGTCAAAAATGATAAGACGCTTATCGGGGGCGTTGTTGTAAAACGACTCAACAAGATTTTTCCCGGACCGTGCATCTTTCGAGATTTTAATTTCTCTTTCAAGCACCCACGCTGCCCACTCAACCGCCCGAAGAAACAGCGCATCATATTCCTCCCCCTCCGTGTGTGTGGGTCGAAAAAGATTTACTATACTGCCGACGGTATATGGGAACACGCCCGGAAATGTCGGGGTAGAAAGATCAACACCATTGTCCCCCGCATCAATAGGTTGGACAAGTACCCGATCGATGGTTTGTGCGATTTCCGCGTCGCCGCATACCTGCTCTCCGTATGCTTTCCAGACAATACCGAATGAAGCATAGGGAATACCGTTGTCGCGCACACCGGCGCCGGTTTCTTGATGATGATCAAAACGCCGTGCGGAGGCATCATAGACACTACCAACGTCAACAACGACATCTGCAGACTGAATAATGCTTTCATCGCGCGTGCGTACAATTTCCACATCCCCAAATACACGGGAAAGAACGGCGACCGCAAACACATCGTCCGAATGAAACTTACCGCTGTGTGTAACAATCCGAGTTTTAGTCATTGTCGGAAATAAGTTTGTGCCCTACCCAGACAACGACCGAGACAAGCAACGCGCCGATAAAGGCGTCTAAAAATCCGTCGATGGTAAACCCGTCGACAAAATATGCGGCAAGCCAGAATAGACCGGCATTAATAACGAAAGTGAAAAGCCCGAGCGTGAGAATGTTTATCGGAAGCGTCAGTACAATAATGAGCGGCTTCACAATTAGGTTCAGCACCGCAAGCACAACCGCAACAACCAGGGCAACATAAAAACTTTCCACAAAAATGCCGGGGATGAGATAAGGAACCGCCAAAACAGCGAGCGCTGTCAATAGTATTTTAAAAAGAGTATGCATATGTATGTTGTTATACCTGTTGATAAACAAGGCTATTCTACCACCTTGTCGCCGGTAAGGGCATCGGGTTGTTTTTGTTTCCTACGTTTTCGGTAATATAAAAACACACCGACGGCAAGAACGACTATTATGAGAATACTATTCTGGGTTCCTTCAACCGCCGATGAATAGTTTTGATATAAATTTCCGAACTGCCACCCGATGAAACCTGACCACATTGATCGAATGATGGTGCCGAAAAATGTGTGCAAAAAGAACGACCACAGCGGCCAACGGACAAGCCCGCAAAAAATATTAATCGCTATGCTCGGCATAAGCGGAAATGACCGAGCAGCAAACAACAGCACATCATCCCACGTGTGGCCTTCCATATATGAGTGCATCTTTTCAATATCAGACCACGAAACACCCATGTACTTTCCGTACTGTGTAACCAGCGGCTTTCCTCCCCAATACACAATGCCGTAGATTGCTAATGACCCAAGAGACAAACCGCCGGCAATGGGCAACCCAACATAGAGAAACAATTTTACAAACGAAGCCCATGAAAGAGCCGAACCTTCAAGAAAAAAGAATCCTGCTGAAACAGTAACCAACGTTGACGGGATCGGAGGAATAATTTCCTGAAAAAAACCCAGGGCAAAAACACCCCACGGACCAAGAGAGAGAAAGAGAGACTGCGCAAATACAATAATAGTGTCGAACATACACGCTATTGAGACGTGACAATTTTCCATTCTCCGCCGTCAATCAAGCGTTCCGCTTTTTTGTACTTCATTGTCTGTGTTTGTGTTCCATTCGTGATAGTAACGGTGTCGTTACGCCCGGGGGTGGCGGTATGGTGAGCTTGCGCAGGCGCGGAAGCGGACGAATCACTCCCTATCATCTGCAAGCGCGCACGTTCTCGTCGCAGTTGTTCTTCTTCCTTAGTGAACGCACCCGCCCCGATCTGCGGAATCATATTCATCACATGTCCAGCGATAGATGCCTCCATTCGGCGAAACGCCATCAGACCTTCTTTTTGATATTCAACGAGCGGATCGCGCTGTCCGTAGGCGCGCAGATTTACACTGCTGCGTGTGAAATCCATGAGTTCAAGGTGATCAATCCAGAAAACATCAATCGCCTGCAACATAAGCCGCCGAACGGCCTCAATAAAGGCCTCCTCACCGAGCTCCTTTTTCTTTTCCGATATAACACGCGCCATATCCTCATCACCTCCCGTCATTTCAGAGAGAACACGCCCGATATCCTCATGTCCGCCTAGGACAAGTGTCTTACGTCGTTCATAAATAGTCTTCCGCTGGGTATTCATCACGTCATCAAATTCAAGCACGTGTTTACGCACATCGAAGTTGAGCCCTTCAATTTTTTTCTGGGCAGCTTCAAGTGAACGGTTGATGAGCTTGTTTTCAATCGGAACATCCTCGGGAATACCGAAGCGACCCATCATGCGTTTGACGGCATCTGACGCGAATACGCGCATAAGCGAATCCTCAAGCGACACAAAAAACTGGGTCTCACCCGGATCTCCTTGACGGCCTGAACGTCCACGGAGCTGATCATCGATACGACGCGCCTCATGCCGTTCCGTTCCGAGCACAAACAAACCGCCGAGGCGTTTCACTTCTTCATGCTCCTCCGGTGTTGCTGTCGCACCGCCGAGTTTAATGTCGACACCGCGCCCGGCCATGTTCGTCGCGACTGTCACAGACCCTTTCCGTCCCGCCTGCGCAATAACCTCTCCTTCCTGCTCATGCATCTTTGCGTTGAGAATGGTGTGCGGAATCCCTTCGTTGTGCAGATGCATGGCAAGTAGCTCGTTTTTTTCAATTGAAACCGTACCGATAAGCACGGGCTGTCCTTTGTCATGCGCCTCTTTCACGCGTTTTGCTATCGCTTCAAACTTTCCTTTCTCTGTTTGATAGATAAAGTCGTTATGATCGGTTCGCGCGCTCGGCCGGTGCGTCGGAATCGGCACAACATCAAGCCCGTACACCTTAAAAAACTCCTCCGAGCTTGAGAGCGCTGTTCCGGTCATTCCCGCGAGTTTTCGGTACATGCGAAAGTAGTTCTGATATGTGATTGATGCCAGCGTGCGCGACTCTTCTTGAATACGCGCTCCTTCTTTCGCCTCAATAGCCTGATGAAGTCCTTCGGACCATCTGCGTCCGGGTTGAAGCCGACCTGTGAACTCATCAACAATAATAACTTCCCCGTCACGCACGACGTACTCTTTATCTTTCTTGTACAACGCCTTTGCTTTTACCGCCGACTCCAGATGGTGCACGTACCGAATGCCGGCATCCGTGTAAATATTCTCTAATCCGAGGATTTTTTCAGCCTTCTCAATACCCGATTCAGTAAGCAATACCGCGTGTTTTTTCTCATCAACCTCATAATCCTCTTCTTCCTTAAGGTGTGCAGCTATCTGAGCAAATGTCGTATACAGCTTTTCTGACTCCTTTGTTGCAATGGAGATAATGAGCGGGGTACGCGCCTCATCTATCAAAATAGAGTCAATTTCATCAACGATAGCGAAGTGATGCCCGCCGTCCTGCGGCATACGCTGAGACATGTCTTCTTTGCGGTACACCGTGTTATCACGCAGGTAATCAAAACCGAACTCACTGTTTGTCCCGTATGTAATGTCAGCGGTATACGCATCACGTTTCTCACAAGGGCGTAAAAATTCATACACAACTTTGAATGACCCGACTTCGTCGCGCTTTTGGTCCACATCAGAATGTGACGGATCATACAAAAACGACTGTCGCTGACTGTTGACGACGCCGACAGACAGACCGAGGAACGCAAACACTTGCCCCATCCACACCGCATCACGTCGGGCAAGATAATCGTTGACCGTCACAATGTGCACACCTCGTCCCTCAAGCGCGTTGAGATACGCAGGAAGTGTTTCCACAAGCGTCTTTCCTTCTCCTGTACGCATCTCGGCAATTGCACCGCGATGCAACATAATGCCGCCGATCAGTTGCACATCATAGTGACGCTGTTTCAACGTACGCCGTGCGGCTTCGCGGACAACGGCAAATGCTTCCGGAAGAATATCATCGAGATTTTGTCCCTCAGCAAGACGTTTCTTAAATTCATCCGTTTTTTCGCGCAAGGCACCATCAGACAGAGACATCAGAGATGCCTCAAGCGCGTTTATCTGCCCAACAATCGGTGCAACGGCTGAGAGGGCGCGTGACGCATCACTTCCGAAAAGTTTCTTAAAAAAGTCCATAAAATATAACGAATGTGCCGTATTATAACACAAAACCCCACCAGAGGCGGCAACGGCGACTTTCAGTCGCCGACAATTAAATCGCTGTATACAAAAAATCGCCCGAGGGCGATTTTTTGTATGTGGGACAAAGCGTTCGCTTATGCGCGGCGCTTTGCAGCTTTGCGCTTAGCAGGGCGCTTTGCAACTTTTCGTTTTGCAACTTTCTTCTTTGCTGCTTTTTTCTTTGCCATAGTGCTGAATCGTGGTACCACGATTAATAGAGTTTGGTAAACGTCGACCAACACGAACGTGCACATTAGCGTGCACATCTGTTTACTACATAAAATTATCGTTCATATCTTCACGCAACACAATACTTTTTGTGCATAAGTGTGGATAACATTCCGTGTGCTGAGCGTGTGTTACGAAAGCGTACACACCTCACGTTCAATGGTGATACCGGTTGCATCAAAAACTTTTTTTTCCACACCGCGTGCAAACATATCTACATCGTGTGCAGTTGCCCCTTTGTGTGCAACAAGCACAAGTGCATGATGTTCAAACATTGAGACATTTCCTTCTCGCACACCCTTGATATGCAAAACATGTTCTAAAATCCAACCCAAAGGAATTTTGGTGCGGTCGTCGCCGGCCGGAAATACCGGCATACCGGGATACGTTCGTACAAGCGTTTGCGCTTCCGTATTCGAAATAAGTGGATTTTTAAAGAATGAACCGGCAGTTCCTTCTTTGGAGAGATCCGGAAATTTGGTCCGACGAACAGCAAGCACCGCATCACGCACGTCCTGCGCACTATGCGGGCCGGATTCTTTTTTCGAAAAAAAACTCTCTATGTCCTTATATGCAGTGTTCGGACGAAATACGTTTGTAAGAGAGAATATGACCCGAGTAACAATATATTTTTTTCCTTCGGAGGATTTAAAAATACTGTCACGGTACCCGAACGCACAGTCATCGGAAGAAAGCGATTTGAGTGTCCCGTCCGTTGTATCAAATACTTCAACCGACTCAATGTGTTCGCGCACTTCCGTACCATACGCTCCGATATTTTGCACCGGAGAAGCGCCGACACTTCCCGGAATACCGGAGAGATTTTCAAGTCCCGAGAAACCGTGTGCGAGTGTATCTGCAACAAACGCATCCCACCCCTCTCCCGCACCGACAATCGCCCGGGTGTACGTGCCGCGGCTCTCATACACAATACCGGGAATGGTCATTCTGATAATGACACCACGAACACCGGCGTCAGATACAAGTACATTTGAACCGCCTCCAAGAACCGTGATGTGTTCATTGGAATGTGTCCTGAGAATAACTCTAAGATCGTCAATGGAAACAACTTCATAAAAAACATCGGCGGGACCGCCGATGCGCAAGGTGGTAAAAGGAGCAAGTATGACGTTTGATGTTCCGTCCATACATGACCGGCGGGTGCGAAGCTCCAAGTGAAGTTCTATGTGAGTGCAGCCGCCGGTCGTGCATAAAAAGAAACCGTCTCCTATTCTACACGAACAGGAGACGGCGTAAAAGTCTTGTAGGGAAAGAGACTACTCGAGAACCTCGGGTTCTGACTCCTCCGGGACGATATCCGCAACATCCGGCACTACTGCTTCTGCCTGTTGGTTTGCTGCCGGCGTCTTCAGAGATTCCTTATACTGTCCGATTGCCTGAATAACTTGAGAAGAGGAGCGAAGTGGTTGAATAATGAGGATGTGATTCCTGTTGATAAACATTATGTCTTCCGGTGAATGAAGCTCGCTGCCGCTTTTCTGTAGAATAAACTCGGGGCTTTCCGCACTGCCGCCTTGCTGAAGGTAGAATGTGTCCGACAAAACAACGTTTTCGTAGTCCATAGATTCAATCTTTCCGAAAAAGACCTGATTGGTCGTGAGAAACACAGCTACATATGTTGAGCTACCCATCAGAGAGCTGTCAGGACCGAGAAGTGTGTCATACGAGTACCACGCAACACCTCCAATGAGTCCGCCAAGGAGAATTATGATAAGAATCGAAAATACAGATAGTTTTTTCATACGTTTTTCGTTATTAAAAAAGTAAAATCAAACACCAAATAGAGCGCCGGTGCACCAGAAAGTATAATACACATTTCAGTATGGAAAAGGGGTTCTGGGTATAACAAACGAAAACCCCGCCCAAGGGGCGGAGCTTTCGCAGAACGTCTGTGGAGTAGCTTAACACGCTACTGCACTCACGGGTGGCAGTATAGCATACCTCCACATAAAATGCAAGTGCTTATTGTCCTGCGGTATTCTCCAAAAGAAGACCTTTTCCGCTTAATATCGCTTCGCGCAACATTGGAACACCTTTTGCAAATTCAGGGTTAAGTCCGGCGGCATCATCGATAAGTTGTAGTGCCTGTTCCGTTTTCCCCGCGTTAGCAAGTTCATTAATCTGAAGAAGGTATGTGTTGATATCCGCGTTTTCTAGGAGATCACCTCGAAGAATTTGAAACGTGATGACTTTTGTTGTTGTATTATAGTCGGTCATCTGCCCCTTGTTGTACGCATCGGAAATAAAATCTGCCGTCGTTGTCCCAAGTGCAGTTCTGGCAAACAAAAGCGCATCGGACTCTTGCCCTATTCCAAACAAGGTCGTAATGTACTGAGTAATATAGTCCCGATTTTCCGGCGCAAGCACAACAAGTCTTTCAAACACTTCTTTGGCACGTTCGCGTTCTCCTTTTAAGAGAAGTACGGTGCCATATTCACTCAGAAATATCTGCCGTACAGGATTAATCGTCAACAACTCTTCGTATAAACGTATTGCCTCATCAAAATTACCAATACGAGCCTCGAAGATTGCCAAAAAATACTTTGATCGTGTACTAAGAGGATCCTCTTGCGCGGCTAGACGGGCTTCCGTGTAGGCGCGAGAAAGGTACATTTGCTTAATCTCCTCTGGGACGTCCCTTGTTGCAAGAGCAAAAGCAACACGACTCAACTGCAATCGTGTTTCATCTTTTCCTATCGAATCGTCCAACGCGCGCTCAAAGAACGGAAGTGTGTCCGCCGGATCAGAACCTTGTCCTATACGCGAGATCCCCGTGATGAGAGCTTGTGATGCAATAATGTGAGGGACTGTTGTTGTATAGGTAAGAATAAGTATGACGATACCACCTGTAATTGAAATACCTGTGCGAAGATGTGCGTCTTGTATACAATGCCATCCCCGCCGTCTTCCTGTCTCACCAACATCACGTAAACGAAGGGATGAAAATGAATGAATAAAACCAATGAAGGAAAGAAAGAAAATATAACTGATGAGGTTATCGAACACAAAAATATTGTGCACAAAGTATCCCGCAAGCAAACCCGTAAAGAGTGCACGTTCAGGAACGGAGAGCGCCGTATCAGATCGCCAGAGGGTACGGAGAGTGACACCAAATAACGAGAGGTACGCCAGAAGGCCTAGAATACCCGCAGAGATGAGCCAATCAAAAAAAACGTTGTGTGCCCGGTCAAACCACGGCTCTTGAATATACATTCGCGGATCGTAATATTTCCCGAACACAACAATAAAGTTGTCCTGCCCCCAACCAAGAATCGGCCTTTCGAGAAAACCGTCTTTTGCAATACTTCCCCACAACACCAGACGTGACTGCACTGTTTGTCCGGACAAAGAGGTGTTTGCAATGCGCGAAAGAAAGTTATTGTTCTGAACAAATGAGCTTTCACGAAGACTGAAGAAAACCGCTCCACATAAGATGACGGCCAAAATAAATCCTACGGACAAGCGCCGCAACCGTGGGTGCTGCTTCCCTTTCCATACAACAAGCAACGCAGAAAGACCCAACCCTCCGATGAGACCAAGTAGAGTGCCGCGCGTTCCCGTGTAATACAAAGCAACTGTTTGAAGAATAAGGGCGCACACATACAAAACAGAGGAAACTTTTGCCGGTAGAGATTTGTACAAAAGCCAGAGTGTGAGGAACACGTGAAAAAGCATGTACACCGCCAGATAAATTGAATTACCGAGCGTTGCATCCACACGATCGCCACCTTGAGACATTACCAACACCCCCACAAGTTGAAGAAGTGCGTAGATACCCACCCCGGCGCTTACGAAAACCGAGGTGTTCCAAAAGGCCTTCCATGCGTTTTTCTTCGTCAGAACAGAAAACGCAATGAAGAAGTAGGCGCAGAGGTATATGAAGGTAACGAGTCCCTCCATACGTTCAAAGTTACTCCAGATACTCCGATGCACATTGACGCCAAGAAGGTCGGCAAGCGCAACAATACCGAAAAAGGTGAGAATACCTACAATAAGAGGTGACCGACGAGGGAGATACGACGTGTCTACAATAACCACAAGAAACCACAACGCAAGCAACACGCCGACAATGATACGGAACACGAACGCTTTCCCTGTAATAAAAGGGAAAAACATTGACCCCGTCACCACGAAAGGAATGAACGGAACGAGAAACAATCCGCCGACTAACATTTTTTCAAGAATACGTTGCATATGTGAAATACTATAGCACCTTAGAAAGACTCAGGCGAACACTTGAAAATTAGCTTTTTCTCCCCCAAACACACACTGATGGCAAGGTCTTTTCTAACACAGACACATCTTCAATACCCTTGTATATCTCCTCTTCCAAAGTACAAACGAGAGTAAGAATTCTGTCCACAGTCGTACTACTACTTTTTTTAAGTAGAGCAACAAGGAATGGATTATTGTGCTGTGTCACCTTTTCTATACCTACTCCATTCTTTTGAAGAATATCCTTTACATACGAAACATCTACATATCCAGCAAATTTTGTTTCAGGAATAAATTTCTTTATAAAAGAATACTTTTTGGAGAGGTTACAAAGTGCGACATGAAAACGCTCTTTGATGTTTGAAGGATAGAGCGCGTGTCCAAGGTCGTACAAATGAATGACACGCCCGCCTGATTTTAAAAGATCCACAGAAAACTGTAAAAATGTTTCTAAATCTTTCACATGCTCAAGAACACTCAAAGACACAACAACATCGAACTTCCCCCTCCATTCTTCTTCATCTGTTCCATATCCTAAACGCTCCTCAACTGAAGCTGTCGGAAATGATGCGAGTATCGCACGAGCTTGATCCGCTTCGTTCTTATTTGGTTCAAAACCCACATATCGCATCTGTGGATGTTTTTTGAGAAGCCCAACAAAATTCTTTGACTGTCCCGACCCAAGGTCAGCGATAACTAAATCAGGCTTTTGGACAAGCATCTTTTCAATCTCGTTAATAACGAAGAATTTTGATGGTTTCATACGACAAAATGGTATCACGGTGTAGTGGTTCAACACAGGGACAAAAGAAAGCGTATACGCTACACTAGCATATATGCAAGAGGTAAAAAATAAGATAGTACACTTCCTTCGTTGGAGCGAGCGGTATACAAAAACAGATATGCTCTACCTTGCCAAGGGTGGTTTTTGGATAACCTTTGGGCGCATTATAGGCGCTGGATCTGGTTTTTTACTCACACTTCTCTTAGCAAACACCATCTCAAAAGAGGCTCTTGGTCACTATAAGTTCATCCAATCATTTGCAGGAATTATTACAGCGTTCTCTCTCACCGGAATGGGTGCAGCTATTATCCAATCTGTAGCACGAGGAAATGATGGGGTGGTGCGTGAGGGTTTTAAAACATTTCTTTCATGGAGTGTGTTGATGACGATTATTGCTTGGGGTTCGGCCTTTTATTATTTTGTACAAGGGAACATTGTACTTGGTTGGTCACTTATCGTCGTTGGAATAGCGTTGCCACTTTCCCAAGCAGGTACACTCTTTAGCCCCTTTCTTGTTGGTAAAAAAGAGTTCAAAACAGAAACCATTTTTGGTATTGTGTGCACCATTCTTCCACTACTGGCGACAGGGATCACTGTACTATTTACAGATGTCACACCTTTTCTTGTGGCGGCGTTCTTCGGGACAGGTGCCGTTTCGGCAATACTTTTCTATCGTATTACACTAAAACGATACAACCCTCCTAAAAAAACAGAGGCAAAAACCCTAACATATGGAAAGCATTTGAGCGTTATGAACATTCTTGGTTCTATTTCACTTCAACTCGATCGTCTTCTTGTGTTTCATTATCTTGGAGCTGTACAAATGGCTCTCTACACAATTGCACTTGCAGCACCGCAACAACTACGTTTTGGAAGTAAATTACTTTCTGCGATGGCGCTGCCAAAGTTTAGTGGTAATGACCCAACGTTGATTTATAGAACACTTCCCCGAAAAGCTTTTATTGTCTTTCTTGTATCAATTGTGATTGTGGCGATATACATTTTACTTGCTCCTTGGTTTTTTAGTTTTTTCTTCCCAATGTACACTGATGCCACTCGGTATTCTCAAGTATTTTCTCTAGTTATCCTTTTCTTTCCAGCAGCTCTGTTCCAACAATTCCTTGTCGGACAAATGCAACAAAAATGGTTATATATACTGCAAACAATTGTCCCTGTCACAAAAATATTATTGCTCCTTATCCTTCTTCCCCTCTATGGTATTTGGGGTGCTCTTGCTTCCATACTAGGAATGGAGTTGGTTCGCCTTATTATTATTCTGTGTATATTTTTTAAACTTTCACGGGATTCTCAAAAACTCACTCAAAATAAGTACGTGTTGTAAGATGTGTTACATGGAAACAATAGTACAAAAAATTATTTCGCAAATAGAAAAAAACTCAAGTGGTTTTACGCTCCATTACCTATTTCTCTATAGTCTTATTGTTGGCATGGAAGCAAAAAACGTGCTGGAGTTAGGGGCTGGATTTTCGACGCCCGTTATTCTTGAAGCGCTTAAAAAAACAAATGGAGCACTCATTACGTGTGATCAAAGGAATATTCAGGACACGGGAAATGACCCCTCATTAAAAGAAAACTATCCGGCATGGACATATCTTCAAGGCGATACTAGACAAACCCTCTCAACAGTATCTAAAGATATGTGTTTTGATGTGGTCCTTCACGACGGTTCACATGAGTGGCGTGTCGTCTACAAAGATTTACGAAAAATTCTGCCACTCATGAAACACAACGCCATTCTTCTGGTACACGACACTGAACACGTACCGACATACCGACTTAAATTAGCTGTACGCCTTGCACTTCTTGGATACCGTCACGAAACTCTCACTCTTCCCTATGGATATGGACTTACTCTTGTGCGCATGCTAGGCAATCATCGCAATGGTGAAGTAAAGATAACGTGGACAAAGAGTAGAAAATAACACCTATGAGTATTTTAGCTCAGAATCTGTACAACCTAGTACCCGATATACGCGTACTTACTAAACAAAAATACCCTCGGCATAAGAAACGAGAAGTTTATTTAACGTATATCCGCCTATTCCTAAAACAACTCTTTTTTTTGTACCGCTCCACATGCAACAAACTACGTAATGAAAAAATATGTGGGTTTACCGTGTATACATACAATCGTGATTCATTATGGTTTCTCTTTCGAGAGATATTTGTACGTGGACACTATGCATTTCAGAGCAACGTCGAAACACCGACTATTTTTGATTGTGGAAGCAACATCGGTGTTGCAACGCTCTTTTTTAAGTGGCTATATCCCGACAGCACTATTTATGCATTCGAGCCAGATCCGGTGGCTTTTAAAATACTTGAACGAAACATACAGAGTAATGGGCTACAGTCAGTCCATCTCAATAACGTCGCACTTGGTAAAAAATCTGGAACAATCACACTGTATACACAAGCAGAAAACCTAACATCGCTCGTTGCCAGCACACTTCAAGAAAGAGGTGGTGCACTACCGATAACAGTTTCACTTGTTCCTGTATCTACATTTATCACACAACCTGTTCATTTCTTAAAAATAGACACCGAGGGCGCTGAAGTAGATATTGTAAAAGATTTATGTAGCACAAACACAATGCACTACATACAAGAAATGGTTATTGAATACCACCACAATATCAACAGAGACAAGTCAGAATTGTCTCATATACTCGGAGATATTGAACAATCTGGTTTTACCTATCAAATAGATGCACCGTTTTTACCCCTCATCAAGAAACACCGTTTCCAAGATTTACTTCTCTATTGTTACCGCAACAAACCAACACAAACAAAGAATTAGTACAACAGTCGTAGTATTGAGACCCCTCCTGGAATATATGACAGAATAAGGAGTCCAACATATGAACATTTTGTTGGATGGTACACAACCGCTTCATGAATAAGATGCCGAGCGTTGTGTATATCGCCCGCAAGAAAAAATCCTATTCCTGCACCATAAGAGTAGTCGGCATAACGAGACGCACATGTCTCCTTGAGAAGCTCCCCTTGTCTCTCTAGAAAAGATAATAGGTACGGAGCACGTTCAATAGAGTACTGAACGTTCTTCTTTTTTCTTGATGCGGTGAGTGATCCTTCATTTGGATTATTGTGTACATCACCAAGCGCCTCATCTAGGTGATACCACTTTCCTTTTTCAATAAGTTCAACATTGACCAAAAAATCAATATTTCTTGATTTATAGGACACCTGTTTCATTACACTTGTCCGTGCAACACGAACCTTCATATTACTCGGGAGTTTTTTACACAATATATCTATGAGTCTGACCTCTCCGGTTGGGAAATGTGGGTATGTTTTTTCTTTTGCGTCAACAAGTACTCTTGCGGGAGCAGAGACAATAAACACTTCAGGATGTTGATCGAACACAGAGAGAATTCTTTCAAAAGCGTTTGGATACAATACATCATCACTGTCCCAGACAAGAATATAGTCTCCGGTTGCCTCTTGAACGCCTCGATTGCGGGCTATTGAGGCACCGCTATTTTTGTCGAGTTTAATATATCGCACTCGCGAATCAGTGACTGTCTTCATTAATTTCTCCGTACTATCGGTTGAGCCGTCATCAACCACCACAACTTCAATATCAGAATGCGTTTGTTGTAAAATACTCTCTAGCGCCCTTAGGAGTGTCTTCTCGCGGTTGTATGTTGCTACAATAATACTTACTTTCATATTTATTTTTGTATACCACGGAGAATGTACCTCCCTTTCTTTTGTGTCGGCTTGATAGTTATAGTATATATCTCCCGCAATGTGGAAAGAAAATGTTCGAGCGATATACTCATAAGGTCTTCATGTATTTCACCAAGTAGTGCTCGAACATGAGTAAGGGCATCTCTATCGGATACCAGAAACTCCTCTGCTCCTTCAATGTCAAAGACAAGTAAATCTATCCCTTGAGGACTATGTTCTTCTAATATACCCCGTAGCGTAAGACTAGGCACTTTTATTTTCTCAACATCAATAGTTCGCTGTGTAAGAGATGAAGAAAGAGATTGTCGACTAACAAAAAAATCCACTTCACCGCCGTGATTGGAAATAGCACCATGGAGCGCAAGGCTGTTTGTAATACTAGATAAATGCTTTTTAAGAAGTTGGAAAATTTTTGGATTCGGCTCAACTGCAATAATACGTGCGTGTGGAAACAGCGAGTGAAAGAAGAGGGTTGAAATACCAGTATTTGCTCCTAAATCCAAAAGAGTCTTTGGTTCAAAGGGCAATTGAATTTTGTACACATTGCGACAAAAAATTTCATACAACAACGCAACTTCTTCATGAGAAGCGGGGATGATGTCGAAGCGCGTATTGTTATGTAAAAAATGGAACGGGACAGCATAATCCAAGGCATCTTCGGGAATTTGTAAAAAGGAGTGTTGAAAAGATCTGCGTAAGAGCACGCTTAAAATACGTATTTTTTCATATATCCCATTGCCCAAGAGAGCAACGGCAATACTTTCATGTGTTCTTTTGAAGAATCGACTGAATAATTTTTTCATACTCTTTTGTAATCTTCACAATATCAAACCGACCCGCGGTTTCTCTGCAATTCTGCGTATACGCACTTGGATTTTTACTTATAACATCCACAACAACACTCATCCCCCTAGTTACACTTTGTGTATCAGATGCAACAATAAAACCATTTTCTCCGTTCACGAGAAATTCGTCGACACCCGGTACACTTGTTGAAACCATAGGAAGACCGAATGCCATTGCCTCAACACCAACATTAGGAAACCCCTCAAATCGGGATGTAAGAGTAAACAGTGTGCTTGCTGAATAAAACGCAAACACATCTGAACGATATCCAACAATATGAACCTTTGACACATTATTTTCACAAACATATGTCTTGAGTCGCTCGCGTTCAACGCCGTCACCAACAATTACCAAATGGTACTGAGGGTGTGTTTTTACAAAAAGACTGAATGCATCAATAAGGAGCTTGTGGTTTTTTTGAGGCTTGAGACGTGCGACATTGAGAATTATCTTTTCATCATCCAATATTCCGAGTTCGTGTCTAACGCGCAGCGCTTCATCTTCCCCTTTTTCGCGAATATATGCGTCTATTGCACCGATATCAACACCATTGTGAACAACTTTGATTTTTCCACGATTAACCCATGCTTGATTAGAAAAAAAATCGGCAACCGACGAAGAGACCGCAATAATAGTGTTTGAAAGTGGAGCAAGTACCATATCAACAAATCGCTGGAAGATATTTTTTTCAGAGTAAATATTATGCTCACGTGTGACCACTTTATATCCACACAACGGTTTCAAGAAACGAACAATAGTGTTTGCTGAAAACATACTTGAAACGACAACGTCCGGTTTCTCTTTTTTGAAGATCGTATACAAATGCTTCCATTGCGGAATATCTACCCCCGTTGCAAATGCGAGTCGATACACCGTAACATCATCCGGCACGTCGTTGTACAAATCGGACCGCCCAGGCAGATCAAAAAGTGTAACGAGTGAAAAAGAAAATCTTGTGCGATCAAAATGTCTGAGCAATTTCAACGTATGCTTCTCAATACCGCCGGGAAGCAAGCTCGGTAAAACAAACGCAATATGGATTTTTTTGTGTTGCCTACTTTCCATGAAATACAACGACAGCATACAGCGGTGAACATAACGGCAAAAACCTGTCTGCTTTATTAGCGACTGCTTTTAACTTTGTATATATTGTTTTTGTTCGCAGTGTGGATATACCTAAAAAACGTTCTGGAATTGTAATACAAAAAAAGTGCAAGAAAAATGAGCCCAGACCTCCCATTCGGTATACCCGATACTGAGTTCCTTTAAAAAGAGACCTCACGCGTGCCGGCGTATACTGCCGATACCCGTGCCATAAATAAAGAGGTAGTGACCAAAGCGATGGCATAAGGTGCACCTCAATACCATCTTCCCGAGTCAGATGATGCGCAACAATCACTGCCTGTGTATCGTCTGCAATATGTTCAAGAGATGTATTCGAAATAACCATATCAAACCTTTCCTGTGTATCAAAAGTAGTAATGTCTTGATTAAGAAATTGTGTTTTGAACTCAGGATGTGCATTAATATCGAACTTTGGTTCAAGCATCACATCAACACCTGTGTATGTTCCTAAGTACCCGGAATGGGCAAGAATCGAACGAACATACGCAGTGCCACACCCAATATCAAGAATTGAAACACTCCTTGGAGAAAAAAGTTGAGGAAGCTCTAAACCCATAAAGGCGTCAAGATATGAACGCGTTGGAGAATCTTGGTTTGCATACTGAAAATAGGTGTGCCAGAAACGCATACGAAGTGGGTACCTCAAACCGAGAATGTTTCTGGATATATTGTAGAACACGTACCAAATTTTTTGTGCCCACGAAAGCGGGTTATCGCCCGAAAACTCTTTCATACCAACACACTATCCCGAATGAAACTGAGTTGCAAACTCATTAAAAAGAGTGGTATAAAATTTCTCTGGTTTTAAAAATTCCTCAAAAATTTTTCGTGCCTTTTGTTGTCGTTGTATAAACTCATCTTTGGTCATATGTGTATACTCATCCGCAATTATATTTCCAATATTTTTGACGTCCTGCATTGGCACGCGAATAATAACATCATCATACTTAATTCTATCTTCAAAAGGTAATACCGTTTCGGTATCTACAAGCACGGGGATTCTACCCAAAGAAAGAGCTTCATAAAAACGAAGCGAGTAGTTACCGTCTCCCTTCGGAGCCAAGCAAAAATCACTTTCTTGCATTGTTTGAATATATTCACTACGCGCTTTTTCTGGATCCAAACCAATCGTTCGTGCAAGCCCCGAAAATGAGTGGCGGATAGTGACAATGGGTCGAACATGTTGAGATGCCTCTAAAGCACTGATTGCTTTTCGTCTCAAAAAAATTCCTTGCGTGTGGGCTAAAAACTCTTTTCTTCCAGAAATAAAGGTGCGTAAAAAGAGCTGTATCTGACGAATGTGGGCTATGACCCTTGAAGAAACGTTCGGCCAAGAAGCTAGTCCTGTAAAACCCACTGTTGGAGTTTTGTTTTCCTTGTTCCGAAACACAACGCCATACATAGCTCCCAGATCCTCAATGAATGGGACCACTATAATTTCATTTGGACGCAGTTTGTATCGGTATGCAGATGTCCTTAATATAATTGCATTTTCCAACGGTACAAAAATATCCCTATCGGAAAGCGAGAACACGATAATTTTTTTCTTGTGAACCTTAGATAATTCCTGATATGTTTCAATAAAACCACTGTCATACATAACCGAAGCGTAGTCATGTGGAAATAAAATTGCATCCGAAGCATCAATCGAATCAACAATATTAAAAATATCCCGTACTGGAACCTCTATAGGTTGGAATAATTGAGAGCTGACTTTTTGCGTACCACGATACTTCGAAAGAAGCCTTGTAATTCCAACACCCTCTTTCTCGGGACCAACAAAAAGATTCAACATATTATTTTTTTGCAACAAAAAGATATCCGAGAGGAAATCGTTCACGAGCTTTTGGGCGTAATTTTAGAAAAAACCAATCAGACAGGGCGTAAAAAGGAAACACAAATAATCTGAGCGGCACCGGTATAGAGTGCATGAGTATATTAAAATTCACAAAAAATGGACCCCGGCCAATCTTTTTTACGTCGATACTGGAAAAACCAGCAGTTGTTAGAATTTTTTGAAGTGCTTCACCTGTGTACCGAAAGTAATCATGTGGGTCGGGATGATACTGAAAAAAGAATGGTACATACCCCACCAATATTCCATCTTTTTTAAGGACTCGGTGCATCTCCCCCACAAGAAACTGATAGTTAAAGATATGCTCTAACACATTACACACAACAACTGCATTATAAGAATCAGTTGCGTATGGTAGTGGGTCTTTTTCAAAATCTATTTTCTGGAATGAGCCGTCAATGATATCGATGTGAACCTCTCCTTTTTTTTGAAAATAGTGAAAATAGTCTGGGTTTCGTGCGCCTCCCACATCCAAAACCTTCCCCATCAAACTAACCAAAGACAGCCCCTCATTCATAAGCGCCCGAGAGAGTGATTGCCCCCGTAACATATTTTTAAGCACTCGTTTTTTGTTCATGTGTAAATACAAAATCACCAAATTATATTACGTAACAATTCTTTGTTTATTTTTTAACAAAACAAACAACAAAAGATAAGGCACATGCATTAGGAAACAATCTCTGAAAAAATCCTCCAAAAAAACTAAGTGGTTTGAATGTATTTGCTGTATATGTACCCGACTCAAGTCCTGCGTGTATTGCAAGATTCATCAACACAAAATAATTAAACCAATACACATGGCCCTTGTTGGGTCGATTGTTTTCGGGAACGCGTCCAAAAAGAGTTTGAAAACGTGCTGGAAGTGACGAAAAATTTGGAACTCCGACCACAACATTTTTACGCGATACACGTGTCATTTCACGAAGAACTGACAGCGGGTCAAATTGGTGCTCAAGCACATCCAACGCAACAACATAATCGAACGAATTATCTGCAAATGGTAGTTTTTCTGAGAGGTCATGTTGCGTGGCATGTATTCCACGCTCCGCACATTTATGAACCGCATCCTCAGAAAAATCAACACCTTCACCTAAAACACCTTTCTCTTTGAGCATTGAGAGTAGGAGACCATCTCCACACCCAACATCGAGAACGGAGCCTTCAGTGACCATGTCTACGCAGGCGCGGTGTCTAAATTGCACTTTTTGGTTACCTGCTAACCAGCGTGCATTTTCAAATGTTTGAGCATCCATAGGCAAGACTATACCACGTTTTCAGACCCTAATGCCTCACCTTAATGTAGAGAGGATGTTTGGAATAAGTGCTGTCAGCGAGTGGTGATTCTCGACGTATGCGCGTCCCTTTTTACGCAAACGGTCGGATTCTTCGTCTGAAAGTGAGCGAATGAACATGAGCGCCCGCACGTACGCTTGTACATCTCCTTGAGGAACACAACATACCCTTCTCAGGTCTTCAGGTAGTTCTTCGGACAGCGTCGGGTCGCACGTCACCGGCAGTGTGCCGACCGCAAGTGCCTCTAGCACAACCTTATCCAAACTGCCCGTACGGCTCGCATGCAGAAACACATCTGCTTTTCCGACGATGTGTGAAATGTTTTTGTACGGCTGCGATCCCTGCCATGTGACAAATGCCTCAATCTCGCGATTTTTTATGCGTTGAATAATTTCGTGTTTGTATGAGTGCTGTTGACTTGTCTCCGCATCACCGACAACTGTGAACAGACAATGCGCTTCGTGTTTATGCATCACCGAAACCGCATCGACAAGCGTTTCAAGATCTTTAACCGGAGAAATTCTCCCCACGGTAATCAAATTGAGCTCATCTCCTGTCCGGTGCTCATAGAAATCGAAAGAGCGCATATCAATACCCTGTCCGACAATGTGTTTCTTTTTTGTATGAAGACGTAACCCTTGCGGTGTCGAAGTATACACGCTGTGAGACAGTAAAACCGCAAGACGCAATGATGCCGAAACCGACCCATGCGCGTACCACAACGACACGTGCTTTTTCCATACCCGCCAAAACAGTCCCCCCAGAATCACATATACCTGGTTCATGTGCACAAACACATTGTTGTAGTTGTCGCGTTCCTCACGAATGTATTTGAAAAAACGTTGAAGGTACTGCATCCGTGATACTTTTTCCTCCTTTCCCAGGGAAAGAACCCTGACATTTTTCGGCAGTTCGCAGTGTCCTTTTTGCAGACAGATAACAAGTACCGACTCGCAGTGTTTCGCAAATTCCTCGACCCACCCGTGAAAAAACCCCAGGATGGGATGTTCCGTATCAAGAACCTGTGTGATGATGAGCAATTTCATGTTGTTATATATGAAGACCAGATGCTTTTCAGTTTTTGAATATACATCTCGGACGAGAGAAGTTCTTTTTGTATAACGCCCATTGCGGAAAGAGCGCGTTCGTGTGCTTTTTGCGGATGCGAGAACGTCTCACTGAGTGCGTGTGCTATTTTTTCAACATCACCGACGGGAACCACTCTCCCGTGCTCTCCGTCACGAAGAACGCCTCCTGCAATCCCGACATTAGTTGATACGATCGGAGTACCTACAAGCCCTGCTTCCGCGAGCACAACACCAAAGCCCTCATATCGCGATGTGTGGAGAAATACATGGGCAGAAACAAGGTGTGGTGTAATGTCCGGAACCGCTCCGAGAAACGTCACCGCGTGTCCTATATTGTGTTTTTGAGCATACGAAGCAAGACGTGCATGCAACCGCCCTTCTCCTGCAACATACAGGTGTGCATCCGGAAACATTTTCAGTACACGCGCAAACGCACGAAACGCTATCGGATATTCTTTTTCTTTTTCTAACCGACCGGCCATCAGAATAGACCTTTCTTGAGAAGACGGCGTGTGTGTAACAGACTCAAATTTTTTAACATCAATAAACATCGGAAGTACTGAAACGCGACTACGTCCGACACCAAACCCCTCCACAGCATGTGCGACACGCTCAGATACAACACGAATACCCGCTGCTCTTTTAAACCGTCTCGCAAGACCGATTTTGCGTATTTTGTTTTTTGTTTCTCTGAAAAAGTATGGGCTTCCGATGTCAGTATGTACCTGTAACTCAACGGGTGCATTGAACATCTTCCCTAAACGCAACCCGGCGATGCCGTACTCAAACGGATCCTGTGCTGTTATGAGATGTATATCCGCCATGGTTTTACCAGTACGAACAATACTCGATATTCTTGAGGTGATCTTGGATGTCCCCGTCGGGTGTACAAAGACATTTGTTCCCAACTGAATATGTTCTCCTTCACATGGGATAATGATGTGTATTTCATCAACAGCCCGACCGTGCAACACCATCCGCCCGGCAACCGCGGAGTCGGGTTTTAATATATTTCTGTCTCCTGAAATCATGAGAATCTTCAT
>CAZVYH010000005.1:7301-14509 GCA_964631485.1 uncultured Candidatus Saccharibacteria bacterium | reverse complement strand
TTCATACTGTTTCCAAAAGTTTTAGAAAATCGTGGGCAATGTCGACATACGACCGACGAAATGTGAATGAACGGATACGCTCCGCATGTTCTTTGTAGAACACGTCATCTGACATGCGGACAATTGCATCTGCGATATCATCCTCATTAAGGGGGTCCACATACAATGCCGTATTACCTATTCTGTCATACAAACCGTTTTCCTTGGTTATAATCACCGGTTTTCCGAACGACAGTGCTTCGGAAATAAAGTTCGGACTAATGTCCCCGAGTGACACAAGTATCGCGGCATAACACGATTGTAGAAGTTCTAACACCTCAAGGCGGGGTATATCGTACCGAATATCAAGAGAGATGTTGGAAACGTGTTTCCGAGCCTTTTCAAACGCACGAGTAAGTACATCCGTGTTTTTCCACTTCAAACGACGAACAATACAGACAAAGTTTTTTTTAACGGGTTCCCGTGCATCAACACGCCTGTCTTCGTATGCATTTTCAATAACAGTGACGTGTTGCGGAGAAATATCATACGGCCGTTCCCAGATGGTTGCTTGGTACCGTGTGGTGAAAACAACGTGCGTCATTTTTGAAATAGCCCAATGAGTCAAATGGAAGATTGTTTTTTCTTTACGCGTATATACGCGCGGCTTCGTATAAAATTCCGATAGAAGGATTTTCTCTCCTGTCCGCTCAACATGTTGCTCCCATAAAAAATCTCCCCCGATACGCACTACAGCAACTTTCCTATACAGTGCCTGCATGAGAGCCACGGGAAAAGCGACGCTGAACGTATCCAGCACAAGCACTTTGTCACTCAAAAGAAATGCCGGCAGTGTTTTGAAAAAATAAACGATGTGACGGATACCCGTCGGAAGGTGTCGTTCAATAGAGAAGGTTCTGACCGTTACGCGATGCCCGAGTTTCTCAAACTCCTCCTTAAGGGATTTCGCGTAATATGACGGCCCGCCCGATTGCGGAGGATATATACCTGTTGCTATCAAAATACGCATATAGTGTATATAGAGTGTAAGCCTATTTTCCGCTCGTTGAAACATCTTCCAATATCGCTTTCATGGAGTGCGCAATGGTATCCCAATCATATTTCTCAATAACAAGCGCCTTGCCGTTTTCGGAAATTTGTACACGCATGCCCGGGTCTTGTATAAGACGCCTCACCGCAAACGCAATACTCTCCGGGTTGTGAACTTCACAAAAAACACCGGTCGCCTTGTCCCCGTGTTCTTCAATGTCAAACAAAAAATCAGGAATACCGCCGACAGGTGTCGCAATAACAGGCAAACCCGCGGCCATTGCTTCCAAAAAACTGCTACCCAACCCTTCCGAAAGGGACGGCCGAACAAAAATATCCGATGCGTGTAAGTATGCAGGGAGCAATTCACGCGACATGTTTCCTAAAAATACCATCCTGTCTCTCACGCCGAGATCTTTCGCCTGTTGTTGGAGCGTATCAAGAAGCGGTCCCTCACCGCATAAAATAAAACGAATGTTGTCCGGGAGAAGGGCGAGTGCAGAAATAACATCCGCAAGGCCGTTCTTTTCCACAAGACGAGAAGTCGTGACCAAAAATATCTCGTTTTCTTTTTTCTCAAGCTCTTTTTTTACTCGAGCGATGCTGTCGGAATCAACATTCACATACTGTGAAATGGTAACCCCGTTTGGAATCACCACCACTTTTTTCCCGTGTCCCATAGTGCGAGCAAAATCAGCAAGAAAATTTGAAATTGCCTGCACACACGCCGTCTCTCGAAAGATTTTTTTCAACAGCGGAGATACAAGTCGAATACGACGACGTGCCGTTATGTGTTCGATAGTATCACCGTCTTGAAGGGTCAACATGAACGGAACCTTCATTCCGAACGTCCGCGCAAGAACCGCGGGAAACCCCATGTACGTCATAAGAGACCACATCGCATCATACCGGTGTGCTTTATGAAGCAAGAGTGCCTTGCGTGCCGCAAAAACCGGGTACAGCACTTTGATGAAGTACCACGGAAAACGTTTTAAATCCTGGTACAAGATTCCCTGTTTCGAAGGACCGATCCTGTATACGGTAATATTTCCTACCCGCTCAACCTCTGGAAGCGACCTGTCTGCCCGAAGTGCCACCATATCAAACTCAATATCGCCCGGTGATATCCGGTCAGTAATCTCTTTCACCGCCAATTCAGCACCTCCAACAAACGGGAGATACATGAGGGAAAATATAAGAATACGCCGCGGTTTCATATCCTTATCCTACCACGGGTACCCGCGCCTCAGAATCATCGAAATTCTTCAATAATATCTATACTGTCCGCTATATCTGATATCGAGTCCTTTTTTTGTGTGTCAAAAAAATAACGGTACACAACCAATAGAATACTCCCGAAAATAATCACCGCCCACAAAACCGCTGTCGGCCACCAAAAGACATGTATATTTTCATTCCCCACCCTGAAGAAAGTATCGTTGGTTTGTGTTGCGGTAGAGGTTGTACTTTCTCCTTTTTCCATCTATTTATTTTTTGTCCCGGATGTTTTTTTTCGACCGGTTTCATACAGGAGTCCTTCAAATACCGCCGCTTTCTTTCCGTTCGGATAAAAAAGCACAACACGATCTGCTTGTGTGAGGTCTATTCCCGTTATCACAGACGGAAAAGGAACGTGTGCATGCGGAGCAATTGTCGTTGTTTTCGGAATGATGAATAACTGCTTGGTCTTCTTACTATCCGCATAGTCCGCCCGAAGTTTCCACAGTGACACATCCAACGGGACATCACTCTGATTATAGATCTCCACATACCCCCGTTCTCCGTACAGCGCAGATGAAATAGAAACATTCGCCGGCGTAACATACACCACAGCACTGTCGTGCGAATGTTGGTATTGAGATTCCACGGACAGTACCGCCGTGTACGTTCCCGGAAAAGAGTATATGTGACTAACGTCTTTTCCCTTTCCGACACCGCCGTCGCCAAAAGACCATCGGGGAACGTCTGTGTGTATATGTTCATTATTTGCATTTACGCTATACCCTTCAAAAAATGCATAGGCACCGGCAACTGTCTGAATGTCCGGCCCCGCATAGGCAAAAACATTTTGTTTGTATGCCGTTGCTGTTGTTTTCTTTTTTACGGACGAAGAAGGGGTGCTCGTGCTGCTCCCTTGCACTTCACCGACAGGGACGTGTTCCGTACTATTTTGCGCGCCGGGAGTCGGAATGCCGGTAATCCATGAGTTGTCCGCTTGTCGTTGCACAGTATTTTTTGCAGTGTTGTCTCCTCCGAGGGACCAGTTCTCTCCACTCGCGACACTATCAACAGATGCACCTCCGTCATCAAACAACCCGAGTGTTTCTCCTGTATTACCCAGTCCTCCTGTGTATATAACTCCCGCAGATATGCCGGGAACCGATTCATCGTCCGTACGCTCGAGCAGAACATACCCTCCGGCGGTAATTTCTCCCGAAAGAGAAATTGAAGGGTCGCCGTCCTGCGCGTTCAGAGACCACCCCAAAAGCGACACCGTACCACTTCCGGAGTTGTATAACTCAATCCATTCATCGTTTGCGGAAGCCGATGTGCCCATCCACGCTATTTCATTAATAATAACTTGTGCCCGAACCGATGACGGTATGCACGCGAGTGCGCATAAAAACAACAGTGTATTTTTCATATACACACACTGTAGCAATGAAGAGATAAAAGAAATCTAAGGTGTCTGCGGTGTGCCTCCTTCGCGTTCAAAAAGTTTTTTAAGAACGTGTTCGGGAACTTCGTTTGGTCGCTGCTCTTTTGATTGTTGGACAGGTTCCTTCTGCGGTTGTGGTTGTGGTGTCGGCTGTTGCTTCGGTGTAGGCATCGCTGCGGGGGTCGCCGTAGAAGATGCGGAAGATTCGGGCTTTCCCACAACAGCAGAAAGGGCTTCACGGAGAGCCGAGAGGTGCTCCGGGGTCGGCCCTTTGTTTGGTTTTTTCCCTTTTGGTTTGTCCTGTTGTTTCAGCCGTGAAAGAGACATCGCCTTACGGAGCTCGGTTTCCCTGTCCACAGGGTTGCTCTGCGGTCTACGATCGTCAAAACGGCGCTGTGGTTGGCTGTGGTGCTGTGGCGAACGTCCGCGGTGCTCATCGTGGCCGCGGTGTTCCTGTGCCGGTTTTTCTGTTTCTTTTCCTTTTTTTGAATCACCGTCCTCGTCACGTGCATTGAATTGCTTTTGGTGCCACTTCAAAATTTCATCCTCAACTTCCGCACGAGGACGAGAGAACTGCGCGCGCGAGCGGCCTATAGCAACATCACGGTAGGACACCGCCGGCGGCGTAATCGGCGGCAAACCGCCGGCGGAGAACGGCGCCGATGCCATACCGTCGATCATCAACTTTAAGTACATCTTGTATGCACCGAGACCGACAAGATCCTCCGCGGTAAATGCCGGAGCAAATTCTTTTTCCAGATATTCAGCGTCAATCGCACCGACACGATACGTCACCAGTGTCCCGACGTTGCCGAACACCGCCGCACGCACTTCATCAGACATCTGTTCGATGTACTGGTGCGCAATCGTAAGATTTAGTTTGTATTTTCTCGCCTCAGACAAAATATCCGCGAATGATTCGTTGGCGAATGACTGAAATTCGTCGACGTAGAGATAGAAGTTCGGCAGTTTATTAAGTTCCGGTTCGCGCAAATCAGCGCGTGACATCGCCGCAAGATAAATCTTGGTGATAATCATTGAGCCGAGAAGGTTTGCGTTGTCTTCACCGACCTGCCCTTTTGAGAGGTTGATGATGACAATCTTCTTCTGATCCATCATCTCTCTGAAGTTGAACGTAGATTTCGGCTGGCCGATAAGGTTTCTGATAACGGGGTTTCCGGTAAACTGTCCGACTTTGTTCTGAATAGCAGGAGTAGCTTCCGCGGCAAATTTATCGGTGTATTTTGCAAACTCACCTTCCCAAAACGCTTTCACTCCCGGGTCCGTTACGTGCGCAACCACTTTATTTCTGAAATCCTTATCAACAAGCATTCTGTTTACAGAAAGAAGTGTTGAGTCGGGATATTCAAGAAGCGCCAAAATCGTATTGTTGAGAATGTACTCCATGCGCGCGCTCCAGGCGTCCACCCAAATCTTTTTGAATGCCGACATCAAGCCCGCCAGTACAAGGTGGCGTTTATCAGGGCCGACGTCTTCCATGACGTTAAACGCAACGGGGTTGTTGAGATCAAACGGCGCAAAATAAAGGACGTCATTAATGCGGTTTTCGGGAATGTAATCAAGAAGTAAATCGGCGCTTTTTCCGTGCGGGTCAATGAACGCAAACCCTTCGCCGTTTTGAATATCCTGCACCGCCATATTTTCAAGCAGTGTTGACTTACCGGTTCCGGTCTTTCCGATGGCGTACACGTGGCGCAGTCGGTCTTTTGCTTTGATGCCGAATTTCACCCGCTTGTTGCGGTAATCCGTTTCACCGATATAGGTAATACGATTTGGATCAAACATGCGTACAAATAGAATTAGTGGGTCATGTCCAGTATACCCAGCACATAGCTTTTTTGAAAGCCTATAAAAATTTTTGGCGGTGTACACGTAAAGATACTGCTGCTATGTGCTGGGTATAAAACACAAAACAGAAAAAGAGAAAAGCGCCGAGGTGTCTGCGAAGACGGCCTGGCGCTTTCCGAAAAGAACAGCTTACTCGGGTGAACGGCGCATCAGATGAAACGGAATGCCATCCACCCCAACCTCTTGCGTTCGTCGTCCGGCGAGAACTCCTCCGTGCCGTTGAGACCGAACGCACGGGCCATGAACATGAGCGCGCGCTTGATCTCCGACGGACACATGATGCCCGTGAACGACTCCCTCCTGTAGAAAAGCTCCCCTCGCTCCGTGCGACAGCTCCAGAAGAACGGCATCGTGTCGTTGCGCTCCACTTCGGCGAGCACTTTGCCGGCCTGGAAGTCCACCTTCAGGAAGATGACGTCCCCCTCCTGAAGCGCTACTGAGTTTCCTTCTCCGTCGAACATGCACAGACCTCCCTCTTAGTAGGATGATCCCGTGTGGCCGTTGTTGCGACGCACTTTGTTGTAGTGAGCGATTTCTCCGAGCGTAAACGCAGGAAACATACCCGTCAGCGAGACGCCCGGAACACTGATCCACGGACCCATGTTCTCAGGATAGATGTCGGGCTCGACCGTGAGCAGGACCCACTCCTCGGGAGCGTCCGCCCTAAATACAAACCTCCACGGAGGTTTGTGAAGAAATTCCGCCGGGAATCCCCACTTCACGGACCGATGTGAAAGGATTCCGTTCATTCTGCACGGGACAGCGTGTCCCAACAGATGCAGAATCTCCTCCCGAGCACCGATTCCTGCGTGTAACGGATCAAGAGCCTTTCGCCATTCGTTGAAACGCTTAATGGCGTGGTTCGTGACGCGCATTCGACATGACACCCCTCCCGGGGAAGCCATAGTTCACCTCTCTTTCTCAATATTCTGGTAACACCATACATCTTAAAACAAGAAGTGGCAAGCTAGTGTTTGTGTCGATGACGATGTGGTGCGTGCGATCCGCCTCCGGCGTGTGTACGAAGATGCCGAACACGCGGATGAAAAAGAACAGAAAGGGCGACAAGCCAAGCCAAAAAAAGAATACTTGCTCCGACGACAATAACTCCTCCGGGGCCCACGACACCGAACAAGACACCCGCAACCGCCGGTCCGACTGCCCACCCTAAATCTTCAAAAAAGGTAATCACGCCGTTAATGAGACCGTCCTGCGCATGGTCGGCATCAAGCGTATCCAACCACGCCCATAAAGAAACCGCGGATAATTCGTCACCCGCTGTTGCAATAAAACCGAGTAGCAGGAAAAACAAATTGAGGTTAAACCCCAGAAGAAATCCGGCTCCCGAAAAAAGAAACAAACCGACGGCAACAAGCAGCGGTTTGTGCATTGTATCGGCGAGTTTTCCGAAAAATGCGCCAAGGAGTACAACCGCCAGATCAAATACACCAAGACCCACACTCGGAAGATCACCCGCAAGACCGCCGGCAATTGCGAGAGGAACCGTAAACCAAATCATGCCGTAAAACGCCGCGGCAGCAAAACTTTGCACCACAAGGATTGAACTTGCAGGATTCAGTTTTTTCACCGCACCGAGAATGTTACGGAGAAAGTGCCGACGGATGTAGTAGTGATGCCGGGGTGTTTTCTG
>CAZVYH010000005.1:0-7201 GCA_964631485.1 uncultured Candidatus Saccharibacteria bacterium | reverse complement strand
AAAAGAATAGTGCTCACAAAAGTAACCGGCGTTAAACCGAAGAACAGTACACATGCCCCGACAATAAAAACAAAAACAAATATCTTCAGGAGCCGTACGTACCCATACCGGTCAAGAAGCATCCCTGCGGGAACGTCCCCGATCATTTGCAGTAACGACGCGGCGCTGATAATAAAACCGGCTATCCACACAGGAAAAACGCGCTCACCGAGAGTCGAGAGAAGTGTGTAGTGAAGCCCTGCACCAAACTTGAAAAAGAGAACGAACAGAAAAAGAACCCAGAACGTTTTTGGAATTGAGCTATTAGCGTGCATACGCCGTATCAGTTTCTAGCGCCGCCTTAGTGTACGTGTTTCCCGCATCCCACAACGCCCAACTCGTCAGTCCTGCGTCATACGTCGCCTGTATCTGCGCACGTACCATCTCCGGCGTATACGTCGCACCGAGGTCAAAATCCTGCAACCACGGACGCATTTGTCCAGCATTAATATTGCCGTGTCCTTTTTGTGATTGTTCACGCAGGAAGGTCATATCTGTAGACGTCGCCGTTGAGGCTCCTGCCGCCCCAAGTAGCCGGGCTCGACGCACCGAAGCATCCATAGAGTATTTGACCACCTCATACGGCGAGGTTGCCGGTTTTGCAATGCCGATAAATCCTGCATTGTAATGTGACGGGTACACCATCGGCATCACGTAATCAAAATACGGGAGCGCGCGTTCAAGAAGTTGTCCTATACCGAGGTCGTCTTTGTTTGTCGTCGTGTATCCGAACAAGTCAACAGACAAAACAGGTCGTGTTACCTCCGACGCACTCCGGCGGGAAGGGCGCAACCCTGACGCGGGCGCCTCCCCCGTGTCAAATGATTCATACAAATACGCGAAGAAACGCTCGAGCATAACATCCTTAGGCACGCCGTCTGAAAACGTAAACGCGATGTCTTTCATGTTGCCGTCACTTGGGTACCGTACGTAATCAAAGTTGAGTTCATCAAAACCAATGTTGTATGATTCCCGTCCGAGTTCAACAATATATTCCCAAAACGGCCGTGCTCCGACATCAATGAACGCAAGACCTTTGTGGTCTTTCCACACACTTCCGTCACTGGCCTTTTTGACGGCAAGCTCCGGATGCACCGATGTGTAGTACGGATCCTGAAACACGGTGATGCGTGCAATAACGTATATATTTTTTTCATGAAGCGTTTTAATAAACGCCTTCATGTCACGCGCACCACACGCGTCCGACACCGCGCCGGAAAGCACGGGGTTGTCCGTCGGAAATGCGATTTTTCCGGAGAAATCCTTCACATCAATAATGACGCTGTTGAGTTCCGTCTCATCTATAAGGGCAATGAGTTTGTCGCGAAACGACGGCGTCCCGACGACACACTGCGACATATAAATCGCCTTCACCGCATCAGGTGTTGCCACATGCAGTACATCAGGAACCGGTTCTTCAACCACTTCCTCCTTCTGTACCTGCGCGTTTTCAGTTAATCGTGTATATGACGAAGAGAGCAGCTCGGGTGCAATAAAAAAACCGACGACAAAGAGTACACACACGATAAGCACACCGAGCAGAACGTGGTGTGTACGAGGATGTTTTGTGTGAGCTGGTGTGTTCATATCTGCCGTATATCATCCGCTGTTTTTCCCGGAGCATGGAGCGCATACCGCAGATACAAACCCCATCCGATGAAATACACACCGATGAGAACACTCGCCCACTCTTTCCATGCGAGCGGGATGCCGATGATGTGGGTAATACTCAGTATCATTCCGAGCACGATGGGAAGCATTGTCTGTGTACGCGTCATACCACAAGAGTATATCTCGCGCTCGACGAGTCACCAAATGCAGGGGCACACACCGCCTCGGTGCAGGACGCCGACACACTATCTCCCCGAGACAATCACCACGAACTCCCCCTTCTGCTTTTCTTTATTTGATTCGAAATAAGAGAGCACTTCGTGTGCGTTTCCGCGCACAATTTCTTCGTAAATTTTCGTAAGTTCACGCGCAATTGAAATCATTCTTGTCGTATCAAGAGACTCGGCAAGCGAGGCGAGAGTTTTCATAATACGGTGCGGCGACTCATAAAACACCGTCGCACGTTTTGATTCCGCCATTTCTTTAAAGAGCGTCTGCCGTCCTTTCTTGTGAGGTAAAAACCCGAGAAACACAAAATCGGCAATCGGCATCCCTGCAATAGAAAGCGCCGTCGTCAGGGCGGATGGTCCGGGAATTGCTTCAATACGCACGTCCGGCATTTTTTCGCGGATAATAGACACCACAAGCGAACCGGGGTCGGAAATACCGGGCGTTCCCGCATCGGACACAAGCGCCACTTTCTTTCCTTCGGTCAGTGCGCCCATCACCGAACCGATTTTTGCGTGCTCGGTGCGCGCGTTGAGGGATGTGGTGCGGGTATGAATATCATATTTATCCAACAGCCGTTTTGTGACACGCGTGTCTTCACAAAAAATAACGTCGCACTCTCCCAAAATGCGCAGCGCACGAAGCGTCACGTCTTCCAAGTTACCGATCGGTGTGCCGATAATATACAAAATAGGTTCTGTTTCATTCATATAAACGCCAGTGTAGAGAACGAATTTATAAAAAGCAATCGGCGCCCATCGCTGGACGCCGTTTTACAAAAGAACCTTCCGAATCAGATGTGCATCTTGGCGAGCTGGTCGTCTGCGCCGACTTCCCCCGCGAGACGCGCCGCTGTTTCACGGCAGTACTCTGAATCCCGAGTACGTCCGATCTGCGCGTACAAAGACGACAGATGCCGGTACACGCGAGCGTACTGTCGCTTCTCAGCAACAGCGTTCTCGGCCGTCATGGCATCTGTGAGGCGCGGCACAGTGTGATCCGCGCGCTCCTTCGCATAGTCCAGAACGAGATGAGTCTCTTCGACCGGACTCTCCTTCAGGAGCAGCACTTGTGCTCTGCCGATGAGCAGCAGCTGGTGTGTGTGCAGCACCTGTTTCGGAGAATGACGGATGAGGGTCAAGCCGAGATCGATGGCCGCTTCGGCTTCACGGAGCATCCGGTCATGCCACGGCAACTGCGCCGCAGTCAGACAAATCGTCTGTCTGACGTCACACATCGCCGGCGTTGCGTACGACGAAGACTTCGTGCGCCAGAGCTTGTTAGACCATCGAAGGGCCCGCTCGAGATACCACCACCCGCGGATGAGCCACCAAAGCTTCCGGAGACCTTCGTGCGCCCGGTACTGCACCTTGAGCGCGTTTCCGGCAGCAGAGTAGTAAAGACTGGACAGTGCGCTCATCGCCTCGTACCGCTCCTGCTTGTCGCGTATCCGCGACAAAAGAATACGGAGTCCTTGTTTCAGAGCTCCGTTTCTGCCCCAGTACTGCCCTTTCCACTGCAGTTCGTCGGCATCCATCGCTGTTATTCCTTTCTCTTCGTAAACCTGCGTTTTCTGAAAAAAATTATATATTCAATTACAGAAAAGTCAATTTAGAGTAGCTTCTCACCAACGTGATAGATATCCCCCGCGCCCAACGTCAGCACAACATCATGTGGTTTGGTGCTTCGTGAAAGTGCGTGTGCAAGCGCATCGAGCGACTCATATGACTGTACGTCTTTCCCGTAGTGCCTGAGTGCGTCACCGAGCATGTGGTGTGAAACCGAGGCGTCAAAGGGTTCCCGTGCGGCATAAATCGGCGCAAGCAACAGCTTGTCCGCACCGTGAAAACTTTCCAAAAAATCATCAAACATCAGTTTTGTACGACTGTAGAGATGCGGTTGAAAAGCCACCACGAGACGTCTTCCGGGAAATTGCTTTTTAAAACCGGCGATGGTGGTACTCACTTCAGTCGGATTGTGGCCGTAGTCATCGTACACATCAACCCCGCGTGTTGTACGTCCTTTGTGCTCACTACGCCTCCATGTTCCCTGAAAATGTGCGAGTGCATCATTGATAGTTTCTTCCGAAACGCCGAAAAATTCTCCGACAGTGTGGGCTATCGCCGCATTCGTAAGGTTGTGTTCTCCGAATACAGAGAGTTCCCGCGCCGGATTATACTTCGCCATGTAGTTGAGAATGGGAACAGAAATGCCGGCAAGTGTCTCCTGCACAACAGGATCGTCCGTGTTGCACACGATTGCCCCGTGTGCAGGAACCTTCAGCGCCAGCTCGCGGAACGCGCTTTGAATATCTTTAAGGTCTGTGTAGTAATCGAGGTGGTCCTCGTCAATATTGGTAATCACCAGTACACTCGGGTGGAGATGTAAAAATGAACGTTTGTATTCACACGCTTCAACTAAAAAACGTTTCGTGTGCCCCGGAACAAAATTGCTTCGCCCTCCTTTGAGCAGTGAGCCGACGATAACCGCGGGAGCAATATCACGCGCGAGAACATCCGCAATCATCGCGGTTGTCGTCGTCTTTCCGTGCGTTCCCGAAACCGCTACCGTAAACGCGTTCTTTGAAATTTCACCGAGTACCTGCGGATATGAAAGCGTCGGAATGGAAAGTCTCTTCGCTTGAAGCAGTTCCGGATTGTCCTCAGTTATTGCAGGAGAGTACACAACCGCGTCAGCAAACAGCGGCACGTGGTGCTCGTCGTGTCCGGGACGAATGCGCATACCGAGATGCTCAAGGTCGCGCGTGATCGGCGTCATGGCTCTGTCGGAACCGCTCACGTGTTTGCCGTGGTAGTGCATCATGCGCGCGAGCGCTGAAACACCTATTCCGCCGATACCCACGAAATGAATATGTTTTGTTTTTTTAAGATCCGGCAACATGTTCTATGTACCTTGCAATAACGGACGATTCGTCCACATCTGTTCGTTCAAACCTTTTTCCTTGCTCTACAAACAGAGTATGTAACTCGTGCGGCTCAATCCATTGTATCGTGCTTTGTGCCTCAATGTCTCCCTGGGCTCGTAGCGACTCATCCATATGTGTTTTTTGCACATGAAAATACAGCGTTGTTTTTTCAACCACGACACCGCTCTTCCTCGGAAAATGAGACAGAACAGAGCCAAGATACCCTTTCAGCTCTCCTGTCGCACCAAACTCTTCACGCAAACCCCGCGCAAGTGCGCCTTCAAGTGTCTCACCCGGTTCAAGCGTCTCCCGCATCAGTAAATGAAGTTTGCCGGTAATCCCGCGTGCGGCAAGCATGTCCTCATTATCAAAAAAGTGACAGCAAATCCGCCCTTGTTCGTCCGTCAAAACAGCCCCGACTGAAATGTGAAACGGAAGTCTGTCGCTTGATTGAAACATGTGTCCCATACGCTATATCTGTTGGAGTTCTTTCATGAACTGTTCCCCGCGGTCGTATTCGTTAATAAACATACCCTTGGACGAAAAAGCGGGGCTCAAGAGTATTGTATCACCGACTCGTGCGGCTCGGCGTGCCAAGGCAACCGCCTCAGCCATACTTTCAACTTCCGTTACGGAATCAAAATCTTCGTCGTGAATCATTCCCCGTATGCGCGCTGTTCCGACTCCTTTTAAAAGAACGAGTGCGCGGCACGCGCGCGGTAGTTCACCGATGAGTTCATCCATGGGAAGCTGTTTATCCATACCGCCCATAATCAAAACAATATTCCTACCGCGAGACAGCGCGCGAAGCGCGGCAAGGGTGGCATCCGGCATCGTTGCCGTCGTATCGTTGTAGTACGCAATACCGTCTTTTTCAAAGACAAACTGCAGACGCCCCGCGACTCCCGCAAAAGAAGCAACGACATCTTCAATGACGCTCTCCTGAACACCGAGTTCACGCGCCGCAGATGCGGCAAGTGACACGTTTTCTTCATTATGTGTTCCTTGAAGTGACAACGAGTACTTCGGGAACATTTTTTTCTCGGACACCTTGAGGCGCGACGCGTGGTGTGGGTGGTGTTTTTCAACCCACGGCACCACATGTGTTCCGACAAAACACACATCATTCTCGCCTTGAAAACAGAAAATGTTTGCCTTGTCGTTGAAGTACCTACCCATGTCACCTTTGTAGTAGTCCATGTGATCGGGCATGAATGTGGTGAACACGGACACGTGCGGACTGACACGCGCATCACCGAAACTGTTGAGTTGCCACGAATCAAGTTCGAGCACGAATATATCGTCCGGTTGTACGTCATCCAGGTAGGAGAGTGTTGAAACTCCTTGGATGTTTCCTCCCATACGCACGCGTCTATCAGGAAACGCGCGTATGAGCATTTCGGCAATGAGGTGCGTTACGGTCGTTTTCCCCTTGCTCCCCGTCACACCGACAAGATACTTTTCATTTTCCCTGCCGACACTTTTTTTGTACTCGCGAAGTATTCGCACGAACAAAGACACACTCTGTTCAACAAGTGTGTTGTATTTTGTTGCTTCAGCGAGAAAAACGGAATCAAGCGGAACGTTTGCGGCGCGAATAATGATATCTCGGTTTTGAAAATCTTCGAGACGGTGTTCACCGAGCCTAAAAGAAACATTTGGAAAATGTTTCAGCTTTTCAACCGACTCCGCAAGTTGTTCCTCGGTCTTCATATCGGTCACAATCAACTGTGCTCCGTGCTTCGCGAGAAACAGAGCATCACCAATACCTCGCCCAAGAAGACCCAGCCCCATCAGTGTAATTTTTTTATCTTTGAAAAAATCCTCCGTCATGCGAGTACAAATATAACCCGCACTCATCATGTATCAAAACATTTCATCAGTATCCCTCTAGTGATGAGTGCGGGTTATACCACGTACAAATGTCGAACCCCCGCGCTTTCGCGTGGGGGTTGTGGTGGCAGATGAACGTCTGCCGGCGTCTACGGAGGAACTACAGGCGGACGACGTGGACCTTGCCGCCGAGGGCCGCGGTGAGCTCCGCCAGGATCTCCTCCCTGGGGTCGACTCTCGTCGCGTCGGCGAACATGAGCTCGACGGTCACCACATCGGTGAGGCCGTCCTCCTCGAAGGTGTCGGGCAGGCCCGACACGTCCACCTGTGCCCCGAGGAAGCACTTCTCCTCGGCGGTGATCATCCCCGCCTCCAGGAGGAGCTCGGTGAGGCGGTGGCCGCCCTGCTTACCCATCACGAGGACCCGCAACTTCGCGGAGCCCTTGAAGATGTAGCCGTGCAGCTGTTCCATGCCACACTGACACATCCGGAAGCTCTTGTCCGTCACCAGGTCGGTGACGGGCCCCTTCTGGGCTTCGGTCATTCTGGCCTCCTTCTCCGTGT
>CAZVYH010000004.1:48091-49478 GCA_964631485.1 uncultured Candidatus Saccharibacteria bacterium | reverse complement strand
CAGACTGAATAGAGAGGAGCGTTTTTCTGGCGAGCATATCATCAGGAGAAATGTAATGCACATCATTACTTGCGATAAGCGGTGTCTGTGTTTCTCGTGCGAAGGTGATGACTTTTTGAACGAGTTCTTCATGACCGTCAACGTCGGGGTGGTGTGTAATCTCAAGATAGATATTTCCCTCGCCGAAAGTGTTTTTATAAAAAGAAAAAATATCATCGACGCGCTGCATATCATTACCGCGAAGAGCGTTTGAAAGCGGTCCGTTAAAAACGGGGAGAATAGCAATAAGTCCGTCGTGATATTTCTGGAGTAATTCACGGTCAACGCGCGGGCGGTAGTAAAATCCTTCGGTGTGCGAATAGGTGACGAGTTTAATGAGGTTTTTGTATCCGGTGTCATTTTCTGCAAGTAACACGAGCCGATCTCGTTTACTGTCGATGCCAGGTTCTTTATCAAAGCGTGTCCGTGAAGCAACATAAAAATCAACGCCGAGAATGGGGTTGATTTCCGATTTCACGCACGCTTTGTAGAATTCAATAGCGCCGTACATATTTCCGTTGTCGGTCAATGCCAGTGCAGGCATTTGAAGTTCAACCGCCTGCGCGACGAGTTTTTTTATTTTGGGAAGCGCGGAAAGAAGAGAATAGTGCGAATGTGTATGGAGATGTACGAATGGAGCGGTCATGCTCCTCATTGTACGTTCTTGTTCATTAAATAGGGAGTGGATTGCATTATTTGGACGGTTTCTCGGGGGTGCTGTCAATGCGGTGCGTTGTCCCCACAACATGATATATGTTTGACGTTATACTGTGGTTATGGATGGTATTACATCTCTGACACGAAAAGAACTGCCGGCGCCGCCGCTGTGGACGAAAGCGCTCGGTGTCGGTGTCGTCATCATGGGAATGGCGATGGGCACGGGGGAGCTTATATTGTGGCCGCATCTCGTAACCAAGTTCGGACTTGAAATTTTGTGGTTTGCGCTCGTGGGCATCACACTGCAGTATTTCATTAATCAGGAAGTTATTCGGCACACGCTCGCAACAGGAGAAAGTTTTTTCACGACATCCGCGCGTCTTTTGTTTTGGACGCCGTTGTTCTGGCTTGTTGCGGCACTCCTTCTCTATATTTGGCCGGGTTGGGCAAGCACGTTGGGCACCATTCTTGCGGAACTCTTCGGGTTTGGTTCGTACGTCGTATGGGCGTGGATTTCACTTGCGTTCGTTGCCCTGTTTACCGTGCGCGGCACGCACGCATACCGCGTACTTGAAGGTGCGCTCAAAGTTATTGTTCCGGTTTTTGCTTTTCTGTTGATCTGGATTAGCGTGCTCAATCTTTCGTGGAGCGATATTGTTGCGGCGCTCAAAGGGCTGACGAGCTTTGGGTA
>CAZVYH010000004.1:4197-47991 GCA_964631485.1 uncultured Candidatus Saccharibacteria bacterium | reverse complement strand
ATCTTTCGTGGAGCGATATTGTTGCGGCGCTCAAAGGGCTGACGAGCTTTGGGTATATGCCCGAAGGTATTGATGTAAAAGTACTTCTTGGCGCCATTGTGTTTGCGGGTGCGGGAGGAATGCTCAATTTGTGCACATCACTGTGGTACCGCGATAAACAGTCGGGTATGGCGGCGTACAGCGGACGTATCACGAATCCCATCTCAGGAAAACCGGAGGCTGTCGGTGTCGTCGGCGCCTCGTTTGATACCGACAGTCCTGAACAGATGTCACGTTGGAAAAAGTGGATGCTGTTTGTGCGCATTGATCAGGGAATTATCTTTTGGCTTCTGGGTACGGTCACGCTGCTCCTCTTAGGTGCCAATGCGTTTGTGGTGCTCTCGCCGCTGGGTATTGTTCCGGACGGCACGCGGCTGGCAATCGAGCAGGCACGCATTTTCGGGGCGCAGTTCGGCAACCTCGGCACAACGCTCTATCTTGTGATGACGTACCTCATGCTGTTTTCGGTGATGTGGACGGTCATTGATGCGCTTACCCGCATGGTTTCAGACATTATTCATACCAATGCGCGCGAAGGGCGACTCACTCCATTCTTCAAACCGCTTGCCAATGTCTCGATTCACCATCTCTACTACGGACTCATCTTGGGTATCATCGTCGTGCAGGCAGCGTTGTTGCCGTTTAACCAGCCGTTTGTGTTTTTGATTGCAAGTTCGGCACTCGGTGGTTTTGTCATGGCGCTGTATACGCCGTTGTTACTGTATCTGAACAACACAAAGCTTCCCAAAGCGCTTCGACCGGGAATGGTGACGAATATCTTTTTGGTCGGTGCGTCTTTGTTCTATCTCTATTTCGTCATTGTTATCATCAAAAACTTTTTCAACTAAGTGTGTCGGTATATGAAAACCGTCGTCGGCATTGATGAAGCGGGGAGGGGACCGTTGGCGGGACCCGTGTCCGTTGCGTGCGTCGTCATCCGCTCCGGTGCGGTCCGAAAGGCGTTTCCGAAAACACGTGACTCAAAGAAACTTTCTCCGAAACGGCGTGATGAGTGGTTTGAAGAAATTATGCGTCTGAAAAAAGAGGGCGCGCTTTCGTATGCGGTGAAATTGGTGGGCGCACACACCATTGATTCAAAAGGGATTTCGTTTGCAATCAGGCAGGGAATTACAACCGTACTCAACACGGTAGATGTACCGAAGCACACGCAGATTCTTTTAGACGGAGGACTGAAAGCACCTGAAAAGTACCGATATCAAAAAACAATCATTAAAGGAGATGAAAAAGAACTTTGTGTTGCTCTTGCGTCCATTGTGGCAAAAGTTACGCGCGACAGATATATGATGCGTATTGCAAAAAAATATCCAAAGTACGAGTTTGATGTTCATAAAGGATACGGGACAAAAAAGCATATACAGGCGATACACAAATGGGGAACAACACCGCTTCACCGAAGGACATTTTGTAAAGCATTGACAATATAGATATATAGTGTTATTATCGACGCAGTAATGAGTTGTACATTCAACCCCCGAAAGGGATTTCCTGTGGAGGAAAGGAATGGCCTTCAATCGTGCGAAGTGGTACGCCGGCGGTGTTGCCGTCCAGGGGACCAAGGTTTTGGTTTTCTGGTATCGGCGCAACGGCCGGAGGACGCTGAAGTTTCCCGGCGGTTCTCAGAAGAAGTCCGATGGACGCGCCGACAAGAGTCCTCAGGAGACGCTACTCGCCGAGCTCGTCGGCGACCGCGAGATGATGCAGGCGGGTTCCGTCAAAGTGTTGGACCTCATCTGGTCCAACCGGCTCAGCGACGAACACGCGCAGTTCTGGTTCCTGGTGGAGCCGAACGGAGAGCTTCGCGACTACGAGAAGGTGGACCAGGAGGAAGGGATGCCGGATGAGTTTCTCTCGGCGCCCTTCTGGATGGAGATTGAGGAGGTGTACAAGCACCCCCAGACCTCCGAACTTCACCGGCAACTGGCCCCACATCTCATCGCCTACATGGCGAAGCGCAACAGCGACTGGGGGTGGATTCACCGGAAGCTGCACGTGGACGAGCTCCTGGCCTCCTGAGATCGGATCTCGCTTCGGGCAACGGCCCGGATGATACAGACGAAAAGGTCTGATACCATCCGGGCCTTTTCGTTTGCACAAAAAGCTCCCATTTGGTATAGTGTTTTTCGTATGACCGTACGAATGCGACACACTTCAGGACACACGGGGAACCGACGTTCCCACCATGCGCTCAAAGAGCCGCGTCTTTCGACGTGCGCTTCATGCGGTTCAAAACATATTCGGCACCAAGCATGTCCGGTGTGCGGGGTATACCGCGGACGAACCGTTGTTGATGCTAAAGGAAAACAGGAGCGTGTTATTCGCCGGAAACAGGCAAAAATCCGCGCACGGGGCGAGAGTACACAGGGTACCAAAGCGGCGAAAGAAGAGGCTTCAGCAAAATAGTTTCATTGAAAAATCGCGCCGTATAGAAATGCGGCACGCTAAACATGAGTAATCGACACCTCGCACGTTCAGTTGTTCTTCAGACTCTTTTTCAGATAGATTTTTCGAATATCAATCTGAAAGAAGTCGATGCAATTCTTGCGAGTACTATAGAGGAATACGCCCCCGGCATCGGCGAGCGTGATTTTATGCGTTCCCTTATGCACGGTGTTATTGAACGTCAGAAAGACCTCGATACCATCATTCAGAAGGCAGCGCCTGAATGGCCGTTGGAGAAAATATCACTTGTTGATCGGAGTGTGCTGCGCCTCGGTTTGTACGAGCTTCTGTTCGGTGACCGAGCTCATGTGCCGGCGAAGGTGGCTATCAATGAAGCCATTGAACTTGCTAAGACGTTCGGCGGGGACTCAAGCGGACGCTTTGTCAACGGTGTACTTGGCTCGGTGTACAAAGAGATGGGCGAGCCGGGGAAGAATGAAACATCAAAGAAAAAGAAAGATATTCCGTACGATGAGTTGCCCCTAGAAATGCTCGGCGGCGCGGTTGTGTATGCAAAGCATGAGAAGGATATTTATGTTGCGTTTGTGCACGACGTCTTCGGTCACTGGACTCTCTCAAAAGGTAAAATTGAAAAGAATGAAGATGTACGCGCGGGAACCGCGAGAGAAATTCAGGAAGAACTCGGACTTGCTGTTGAAATCCAAGACGAGCTTGGTTCCAATGAGTATGTGGCGTCACATCCCGAGCGCGGAAAAGTCCGTAAACGTGTTATGTACTTTTTAGCGGAAGCGCCGTTTCATGAAATTACACTCGGTACATCCGGCGGGCTCGATGACGGCCGATGGTTTCGTATTTCGGAAATTCTCAACCTCAACATTTACGACGATATTCTCCCGCTGATTACGAAAGCAATTACGCTGATTTCTCAGAAATAATTTGTATGAAAGATATCGGATCTATACAACAAAAACTCGGTCACGTATTTACCGACGAAGCACTGCTCCTGACCGCGCTCACACACCGTTCGTACATTAACGAATCGAAGGCACACACCGGACAACACAACGAGCGCCTGGAGTTTTTAGGAGACGCGGTTTTGGAACTCATCACTACGGAATTTCTCTTTGCAAAGTACCCTAAAAAAACGGAAGGCGATTTGACCTCGTACCGTGCCGGGCTGGTTAACACATCAACGCTTGCCACTGTTGCGATGGAGCTGGGCGTCAACGACTTCCTCCTGCTTTCTAAGGGAGAATCAAAGGATGTGGGACGTGCGCGTCAGTATATTCTCGCAAACGCCTTTGAGGCTCTCGTCGGTGCGCTGTTTCTTGACGGCGGATACGCGGTAGCGCAGCAGTTCGTGGAGCGTACACTGCTTCCACTGACGGACGACATTGTCGGCAAGCACTTGTGGCGTGACGCAAAGAGTCGTTTTCAGGAGCTTGCACAAGACAAAACAGGCACCACGCCGTCGTACGAAACCCTCAAAGAAGAGGGGCCTGATCACGACAAACAGTTTACCGTGGGTGTCTTTTTAAATACGGAAAAAATAGCCGAAGGTGACGGCAAGTCAAAACAGGAGGCCGAACAGGAGGCGGCGCTCAACGCCCTTGCGGCAAAAGGCTGGGCGCGATAGGTTTCTCTGTGCGTTTCGGGAGTGGAAAGAAGTGTGGTCATTCCACGCTTTTTTTGTCATACTAGACGCAGGACGAATAGTTTTACACACACGACATGTATCTCAAATCTCTAGAACTTTCCGGATTCAAATCATTCGCGAAAAAATCATCGCTTGCATTTACGACACCTATCACGGCCATAGTGGGTCCTAACGGTTCCGGTAAATCAAACATAGCCGAATCATTTCGGTTTGTTCTCGGTGAACAGTCCATTAAATCAATGCGCGGCAAGCGGACGGAGGATCTTATTTGGAACGGATCAAAGACGGTACCGAGAAGCAACCGGGCGCATGTCATGTTGACGTTTGACAACACTCCGCAAGGAAACTCATCCGAATCAGGACGCCTGTTTGGTATTGATTTTGATGAGGTCTCTTTGGAGCGCGTTATTCATCGTGACGCAACGAGTGAATATCGCTTGAACGGCTCAACGGTTCGTCTGAAAGATACCATTGAATTACTTGCAGGAGCGCACATCGGCGCCTCGGGACATCACATTATTTCTCAAGGAGAGGCGGACAGAATTTTGTCGGTGAACGCCCGTGAGCGCAAGGCGATGGTGGAGGATGCGTTAGGATTAAAAATTTACCACTACAAAAAAGAAGAAAGTGAGCGCAAATTGGAAAAAACGCAAGAAAATCTTGAAAAAGTGGAAAGCATTCGCCGCGAACTGAAGCCACACCTCGCGTTCTTGAAGAAACAGGTTGCTAAGGTTGAGAAAGCGCGTGAGCTAGCGCAGGATCTCAAACAGGCATATCGGGAATATTTTGCACGCGAAAAAGCATACCTTGATGCGACGCATGCACGCATTACACGGGAACTTATTCCGCAGGAGAAGCGAATGGAGGAGTTGCAGAAAGACATCGCAGAGGCACGCGAAGAACTCCAAAAGCTTTCCCAGAAAGATACGACCTCAGATGCTCTTCTGTTGTCGGAAGAAAAAATACGGAGCATTCGTGAGCAAAAAGACTCTGCCACTCGTGACGTCGGACGAATTGAAGGAGAAATTTCCGCCCTGCGTTCGGTGCTTGCAAAAGAAGAGCGCCGGCAGTCAGAAGAATCACATAAAACAATTCCGTTTGTGTCCGTGTCCTCTCTGGCGACTTCACTAGGGCGTCTGATAGATGTCGCGTTGTCTCAGGACGACCCGGCACAGTTCAAAAAAGCACTTGCCGATATTCGGGGTCTTGTTACCGAATTTATGAACACCGCGCGCGGAGAGACGCTTCGTAATGAGGATGTTGAAGAAATACGCAAAAATCTTTCACATTTGGAACACGATAAGAAAACGCGCGAAGAGGAAATAGGACGACTGGAACAGGAGGAAAAAGAGAGTGCCGAGGCGTATAAAAAGATTCAGCAGACAATTGAATCCGACATACACTCCGGTCGTGAAATGGAGCGTCGTATTTTTACGCTCTCCAACGAACAGCAGGAAGTTCGTATGCGTATTCAGGTGCTGACGGGCGAACAACACTCATGGAAACTCGAGGAAGAAGAATATAAACGTGAGTTGCTTGAGGCGGGCGCGCTTGTCGGACCCGAAGCCGTTCGGTTTGATGATTTACTCCGCGCACTCACGGAGGGTGAGCTATCCGAAGAGCGCTCTGAACAGCATGAGCGCAAGCGACAGATAGAACGGACGAAGGTTCGTCTTGAAGATGCGGGAAGCGGCGGGGGAGACGACATCATGAAAGAATTTGAGGAGGTATCACAGCGGGATGCGTTTCTTGAAAAAGAAGTCGCCGATTTAGAGCAGTCAGCCGAATCTCTTCACGTGCTCATCACCGATCTTGAAGAAACGTTGGCGCGTGAGTTTGCCGATGGTGTGAAAAAAATAAACACTCAATTTTCAGACTTCTTTTCGCTCATGTTTAACGGGGGAAGCGCATCGTTGGAAATTGTAAAAGAGGTGCGAAAGGTACGACGCGACACGGATGTGGAAGATATTGAAACCGGCGATATACCTGAACCGGAGCAAGGAGAAGAAAAGGTGTCGGAAGGTGTTGAGATTCACGTCTCGTTGCCCCGTAAAAAAATTCATGGGTTGGAAATGCTCTCGGGAGGCGAACGCGCGCTGACATCTATTGCGCTCATTTTCGCGATGTCTCAGGTGAACCCGCCGCCGTTCATTATTTTAGATGAAACCGACGCGGCGCTTGATGAGGCAAACTCAAAACGCTACGGAGACATGATTGAAAACCTTGCGAAGAAAACACAGCTTATTCTCATCACACACAACCGAGAAACGATGTCGCGCGCGGGAGTTCTCTACGGAATCACTATGGGATCAGACGCTATTTCACAACTCCTCTCCGTCTCTTTTGATGAGGCGGTGCATGTGGCTAAATAAAAACCCCCTGCGTATCGGGGCTTTTACTCTACGTGAGTTTGCTGCGCCCCTTGTGTTTGGAGCGGCTGGTACGTTTCTCCGTGTGCGCGCATGATGGTTTCTTTGACGTGCATCGGGTTGGCCGCATTTTTGATAGTGAAGTCAATCTCTGACCCGGCGGTGTGTATATGAAGGTCTCCGAATTTTAAAAACGTGGCGAACAGGCCGTTAATAGAAATAGTCACATCTTGGACTTGTTCCAAACGGGTGACAGAAATTTCACGGCGAAAAACAGACTTCTGTTCAATATCAAAAATATGCTTACTGGTGATAATCCACACATCCAAGTAGTAGTCGGTCCAGTAGAAGAAAAAGAGCACCCATAAGAACAGGCACCAGAGCATAAATAAGAAACCCATCAGTACACTGCCGTAATCTCCCCCCGTCGTCTTGTCTATCAGTTGGGCAAACAAAGGAGAGAGTCCGAGAGGAATAAAAAACAGAATGAGCAGAAACGCCATTTTACTGTAAAGCATGAACATGTGTCGTCGTACCTCCAGAAGTATTCGTTCACCCGGTTCAAGTTGTATAAGGCTTTCAACGCTCATAGAGAGAAAATAAACGTCACTGCTAGAAGCAAAATAATAGCGGAACCGATAAAAAAGGTACGCTTAACGCGTTTTACACGCTTGCCTCCGCCGTCGTATGCGTTCCAGTGATACCACAAAATACCGCTTACGAGCGACCACACAAGAAGAACGATGACATAGAGCACCCACAAAATAACCGGAGACAGTGTATTTGGAATTGATGTGGACAGCGCGTCAAACATATATGTTAATTGTACAACCTTTTTATTCTGAAGCGAGTGAACATTCGATAAGTTTTTTATCTATATCAACCGCCTTGACGGTTATGCGCACCGGATCGCCAAGCGCGTACGTTTTTCTGTTTTTTTGTCCGACAATGCGGTATTTCTTTTGCTCAAAACGATAGTAGTCGTCAGGCATGTCGGAAAGACGGATGAGTCCTTCCGCGTGTGTATTGATTTCCTCAACAAACACACCCCACTCGGACACTCCGGAGATAACCGCGTCAAACGTCTGGCCGATGCGCGCATTCATATATTCGGCCTGTTTGAGCTTAATGGATTCGCGCTCGGCTTCAATAATGGAGAGCTCGCGGTTAGAGATTGCCTCGGCAATAGCCGCGTATATCGGATACTCTTCATTCGGCAGTTGTCCTTGTGTTTGCAGGTGGTACAGCAACCGGTGCACGGTGAGGTCGGCGTATCGGCGAATCGGTGACGTGAAATGCGTGTACGCAGGAAGCGCAAGACCAAAGTGGCCGATGTTTGCTGTTGAGTACACTGCCTTTGCCATGGAACGGACACCCGCTGTCGCAATAAGGTCTTCTTCGGGTGTGCCGGCAACATCCACAAAAAGTTTGTTCAACGCCTTTCCCGAGACAGTTCCTTTCGGAGAAACTTCAAGCGTGTGGCCGAGAGCGTGCGCAAACTCAGCCAAGTCTTTAATCTTGTCCATATTCGGCGTGTCGTGAATGCGGTATATAAATGCGTGACGTTTTTTCTCGTATGTGCGGTACACATACTCGGCAACTTCCCGGTTTGCAAGCAGCATGAACTCCTCGATAAGTTTGTGTGTATCAAGACGTTCTTTCAGGTATGCGGACAGAGGGACACCGTCGTCGGCAAGTTCAAAACGCACCTCGTGTTGCTCAAAGTCGATTGCACCGGCGCGCATACGTTCGTCTCGTGACTTCTTCGCGACGGCGTTGAGCGCGGAGAGTTCTTCAAAATACGTGCCGCTGCCGGCGTTCAGAACATCCTGGGCTTCTTCATACGTGAACCGTTTTTGTGAGTGAATAATTGACTTGCCGAAATTTCTGGAGAGCACGACTCCGTCCTTGGTGATGACAAACCACGCGGAATACGTCAGACGGTCAATGTCGGCTTTCAAACTACAGAGGTCGTTTGAAAGAACCTCGGGAAGCATCGGAATGGTGCGGTCAACGAGGTACGCAGAAAATGCTCGTTTCTTCGCCTCCAAATCGAGCGCGCTTGCGGGAGTGACGAAATGCGAGACGTCGGCGATATGCACACCTACCTCGTACGTGCCGTCGGACAAAAACCGAAACGAAAGGGCATCGTCAAAATCTTTTGCGTCGACCGGGTCAACGGTAAATGTCGGTACACCGCGGAAATCCTTCCGTCCCCTTAGGTGTTCTTCTGTTTTGTATGTTGCGTGGATTGCTTCTGCTTCGTCTTCCACGTTTTTCGGGAAAGTGTCGTCAATTCCTTTCTCCAAAATAATAGATCGAATTTCAACTTCATGAACGCCTTTGGAACCAAGCCGTTCAAGCACCTTTCCCCGCGGGGTTTCGGCCGGGTCGTTCCAGGGCAGGAGCTCAACGAAGACTTTCTCACCGGGAGCGAGTTTTTCTTCCTTGGAGAGCAGAATGTGTATGTAACTTTTTCTGTCATCGGGTATCACAAACAGCATGCCGTCCTCTTCAACGGTGTTTCCGACGAATTTTGTACGCATACGGTGTACGATGCGGGTAACACGTCCGAGGTGTTGGTCACGCAGTTTTTTTCCGAGAAGTTCAACTTCCACCAAGTCTCCATTAAGTGCCGTGTTAAGAAATTCGTTCTCAATACGAACGTCTTCCTTATCAAGGGTCGGGTGCGGCACGAAACCGACGCCGCGGGCAATTGTGCGGATAGTGTTTTCAAACCGCGTCGTCGACGGGCTTTTTTTGGTATGCGCGTGGTGCGCGTGGCGGGGGCGTTTCTCCTTCTTTTTTCCTTTCATTTCAGTAACAATACCACATTTTTAAAAGTATGACTCGCGCGGTTTTGTTGACCTCGATTATGTAATTGTGTATACCTGAGACAGAAACGTTCACCGATAACGTATGTCCCGGGGAGGGAACCGTGTTCAGTCGGATTAAGAATCTGCGGAAGTGTATGTGGATTGCGTTCGCCGCCGCGGTCAAGTTGTTTCTGACAGCCGGTGTGCTCCTGGTGGCATCCCGCCACCAACTTGCGTTCGCCGCGTTCTTTCTTGCTCTTGCACTGCTCTACTTCTCGGGAAATTTCCGGGAACAGGCGAGGGACCTGGAGGAGAGACGCACGAACCTCTGGAAAAAGAAGCACAGAACGGCGGACAATCTCCGTCCGTTCATACATGAACTTTGCAAACGCATCATGGCGAAAGAGGGGCAGAAAACCCTCATTGAACCGCTCCTTGCGCTCGGACCCGGCCCATACGTCGACAAAGACATCGACGGAATCATGGGGTGTGAGATTGAGAGGTACTCACAGAGCTACTTCTATCTGATTTCATTCAATCTCTTGTGGCCGAACGTGTTTACCCGGACGTACCAATGGTCTGAGCGTCTTTGGGAGATGGTTGATCAGAGAGCCCCGAAGATGCCGGAGAATTGGGAACCGGAGGGGCACGCAAACCCTTCGTAACCTTGCGTTAGTGGGAAAACACATTCGCCGGTTCCGTGGGTCGTTCTTTCAAGGCTCACCTGCACGCGACACAGCGCACAGGTGAGTATTTGTTTTAAATATAGTACGCTGAAGGCATGACGCGCCGACAAAAAATATTTTTCATCAGCTGTCTTGCTCTTGTGACACTACTGTCGGTCGCGTTTCTTTGGAGGTATCCGGCACACGTACTTATCTTCGCACTTGCCGTTACGTCCGGCCTGATGCTCTACATTACCAAAAGTCGCACGGTGTTTTCTGTGTTTCTCTTTTGTTTTATTCTGGGTCCACTGAGTGAGGCGTTGTGTATTTGGTTTGACGCATGGAATTATTCTACGCCGCACATACTGGGTTTCCCGTTCTGGCTCCCATTTGTGTGGGGGAACGCAGGGATCACTATTTTTTACCTTGCGGACACACTCCGGCAGAAAGCATAAACCACATACATGGGTTCTTTATCTTCTCTTTATCATCTGTCTATACACTGGCACCAGAAAGATCTTTGACAACAGAAAGGAGGTTTTTGTTTTCCGCGTCGTCGTTTAGTATCACCAACCACGTAAAAGGAACATACCATGCACACCATTCTCTCGCCTCGTTTTCTGCTTCTCTCCGTTCTTCTCGTCGCAACCGGCATCATCGTTGCGCTCTCTTTGCGCACTGAGCTCGTCGCTGACGACACCATCCGTCTTGCGCAGGTTCCCGACCACAGCGCCCTGGAGGCGCAGGAGCGTGCCAAGCCGCGCTTTGTGGGCGACATCAACGGCATCTTCCTCGCCCCACGGGGAACCCCGGTTCCGGAAGAGTACACAACGTTTCAGGATATCTGCGGTCTTGCTACAACGACCGAGAGCATCAGTCCGGAACTCGCTGTGGAATACAATCTGGAACTCAGTCTTCCATCTGAGTACCGGTTGGTTCGCAAGGAAGGGGTCGCGTGCAACGGAACGCCGACGAGCGTCGTGTGGGAATACGAAGGTCCCGCACAACCAACCGGCATTGTTCCCTTTGTCCTCATCAGTCGGTCGGCGATTGATTACGACCTGATTGATGTGGCGTCTGACCGTCCGGAAGTCATCATGACCGGCGGCAGGGACGCCGTCATCATCTCGCCGCTCTCCGAGGACGGCTACGGGCAAATTGCCCGTGCATGGATTCGTGAACCATTCGGCAATACCACCATCAACACCTCAGATTTGCCGAGAGCCGACTTCTTCCGTCTCGTACAGATGGTCGCTGAAAACATCAGCACGCAGTAATCAACCGACACCATACCAAGAAAGGAGAGAATGATGCGTCTGCGTTGGCTTGCCCCGCTTCTCATTGGCGCGCTCATCGGTTTTTCCATGCCCGCGGAGAGTGCCATCACCGCCGTCACCTACCTAGTCAAGATCTATCCCGCTTCAGGGTCAAACGGACAGAGCCCCTACCTCACCTGTGGTTTTCACGATGGCGGGTGCGGCTCAGGCAGCGGGAACTACCTCGACTGGGACAACACGAGTACCAACTACGTGTACTTCCGCGGCACGTTTTCGCGCGCCGGTTCTCCCTACGAGACCAATCGTCTCGTCGGTAAGCGCCGACTGGTAAGCAGTGGCCAGAATGTGTGTGATACGCAGGATGTTCGTGTCTACGACATTGCATCCAACACCTTGCGTGCCGTGATGAGGTTCACACACATCTCAATGAATTCAACGTCCGATTTTCCTATTGCAACATCGGGTTCGGGGACGTACAACTCTAAGTCGCTTGGCACGATGATCAACGACTCCGGCTCAAGTTGTCCGTGGTACGGAACGCATGTACACGCGGGCTACCCAAGCACGACCATCAGTGCGTCGAAATCCAAAAACACGTCACGGTTCCCGAGCGGTGACTACTGCACTCCCGGTGTCGACTGCCGCAACTTCACCAACAACAGTTCGACGAACTGGACGCACAAGTTCACCTGGTCCGGCAATTGAACCCCCTTTCTGTTTTTTGGCACATCCCACCCCACAGCAAGGGTGGGATTGTCTTTTTTGCGTGTATTTGGTAGAGTAGTGGGACTGCCAAACGGCAGTTTTCATTTCACATGCTTAAAATACGATTACAGCGCGTCGGACGAAAAAATGACCCCTCTTTTCGAGTGGTTGTTCTTGAGTCAACGCAGGGTCCCAAAGCCGGCAAACATATCGATCAAGTCGGTTTTTACAATGCGGTAACGAAACAGAAGACGCTCGATACGGAAAAGGCAAAATATTGGATTTCAAAAGGTGCTCAGCCGTCTGACACGGTGTACAACATGCTCGTTGCCTCAGGCGCCTTGGCAGGAAAAAAACGAAACGTACTTCCGAAAAAAAGCCCGATTAAAAAAGAGGTGACCGAAGACGTTGCGGCTCAAACACAGGCACCTACGAGTGCAGAAGCTACTGCTCCGGCAGCACAAGAGCCCGCGGCAGAAGTAGTATCCCCGGAACAAGCTCCTGCAGAAGAACCGAAAGAGGCTGCACCAACAGAAGCAACGGAGCCGGCTACGGCATCGGAAGAACCGAAAGCAGAATAAGGATATACACAACAACTTTTTAAAAATGTCCATTGGCCCAAAGTGTCAATGGACATTTTTCTATTTGGAAGGTATACTCATTTTCAAACCGTCGGTAGGTGCCGAAGGGAGTCTGTTTCAGGTAAAACAGATTTACTAGAATAGAACTTAGTCACACACTATGACACAAGAGTATCAAGACGCAGTATTTCTAGAAGCCGTTGTTAAGGCCCTCGTAGAAGTTCCGGAAGATGTGAAGGTCACTCGTACCGTCGATGAGATGGGAGTGCTTATTACCCTCAAAGTAAATCAGAAGGACATGGGTACCGTCGTTGGTCGTTCAGGAAACACAGCAAAGGCAATCCGCACATTGCTCCGTGTTGTCGGTATGAAAAACAACGCCCGGGTTAACTTGAAGATTCTTGAACCGGAAGGTTCGACACGCATGGCTGCAGCAAACATTGACGACGCAATGGCAGCACTCAAGGAGTAAACAAACGTTTTTGTTTTATCCAAAACCCGCCGCACAACGGCGGGTTTTGTGTTAGGATGTCGCCATGAAATGTACCGTCATCACCCTTTTCCCGGAATCAATTGAAGGCTATGTGCAGAGCTCAATTTTGAAGCGTGCACAGGAGAAAAAGCTTATATCGGTTTCGTTTGTTACCCCTCGTTCCTTCGCTACGGACAAGCACCACAAAACGGACGATCGTCCGTACGGCGGCGGCCCCGGAATGGTTATGAAAGCCGAACCTATCCTGAAAGCCGTGGAGTCCGTGCTCAAAAAAAGAAAACACAAGAAAGAAAGAACGAAGATTATTTTCTTTTCGCCCAATGGGAAACAATTTACCGGCGCACAAGCGCGGACCCTATCTCAACGCTTCGATCACATAGTTTTTATTGCAGGGCGGTATGAGGGTGTTGACGCGCGCGTAAAGAAAATTCTGAAGGCGCAGGACATATCGATCGGTCCGTACGTGCTTACCGGAGGAGAGTTGCCGGCGCTTATTGTCATTGATGCACTGGCGCGCAACATCAAAGGGGTTCTCGGTACACACGAATCTCTTGAGGAGAAGCGAATTGCGGCGGCAGATGTGTACACACGTCCCGAGGTGCTTACATGGAAAGGGAAGTCGTACCGTGTTCCGGCAGTTCTGTCTTCGGGACACCACAAAGATATTGACAATTGGAGAAAAAACACTCACAAAAAGTAAGTTATCCACAGACCACAGAAAAGCCTTGACCGCAAACGATATTTAGTTTAGAATGGCGTTCAATCAGGGGGTAGAGTGAGTTATGGGGCACTCTCGGATTTTTATAGATTAAACACATATTTTGCTAGCTCTATCTAGCAGATAGCTTTTTGTGACTTGTGTGGGGCCAACCTTGAATAAAGGTTTGGCTTCGTGCGTCCCTTTTTACCCAAAATTTTATGCAACAAAAAGTATTCGCGAAGTATCAAAAGCCGCTCCTTGAACTCCCGAACCTTTCGGAAGCTCAAACAGTGTCTTTTAAGTGGTTGATGGAAAAAGGAGTCAAGGAACTTTTAAAGGAATTCTCTCCGATCGCCGACTATTCGGGGAAAAAATTTGAATTACACCTCAGTAATCCGACCTTTACGGAAAGCATGTGCGATGAGTACCATGCCAAGGAAAACAAGCTGAGTTACGAGGTACAGCTAAAGGTAACAGCCAAACTTCTCAATAAAACGCTAGGTACTGAGAAAGAACAGGAAATTTTTCTCTCGGACGTGCCTATTCAGACGGACCACGGAACATTTATCATCAACGGTGTTGAGCGTGTTATTGTTCCCCAGCTCATCCGCTCATTCGGCGTACTCTTTACTTCACAGGAATTCCGCGGCAAGGAATACTTCGGCGCGAAAATCATCCCGTCACGCGGCGCTTGGATTGAAATTGAAACGGAACCGAACGCTTCTCTACAGGTTCGTATTGACCGAAAAAGAAAGTTCCCTGTGTCGCACCTCTTGCGCGTGCTTGGTGTGCAAACCAAGGAAGACATTCTTGCGCTTTTTGCCGGTACACCAGCTCTTGGCTTTATTGAGAAAACACTTGCACACGATACGGCACAAACAGTTGACGACTCTTTTATTGAAATTCACAAGAAACTCCGCGATGGTGAGCTTGCTACCGCAGAAAATGCCCGCGACTTCGTGAATTCAATTTTTAATGCCGAACGATACGATTTGTCGGAAGTCGGACGTTTTCGCTTTAACCAGCGCTTCGGGAAATCAATGGAAAAGAAAGCGATGGCTGAGCGAACGCTTTCTCTTGACGACCTTACAACAATCATCAACCACATCGCGCTTCTAAACACCACACCGGATGCACAAGCAGACGATGTCGACGATTTGGCGTCACGACGCGTTCGGTATGTGGGAGAGATGATGCAGCAAAAGATGCGAGTTGGTTTTGCCCGAATGAAACGCAATATTCAGGATCGCATGTCTATTATTGACACAGAGACGACGATGCCGACGCAGGTCATAAACCCGCGTCCGCTGCAGGGTCAGATTCGTGAATTTTTCAGTACCAACCAACTGTCTCAGTTTATGGTGCAGGAGAACATTCTTTCAGAGCTGGAGCACTTGCGCACGTTGTCTGCACTCGGTCCCGGCGGTCTGTCACGTGAACGGGCAGGATTTGAAGTTCGTGATGTGCACGTCTCGCACTACGGACGTCTGTGTCCTATTTGTACACCTGAAGGTCCGAACATCGGTCTCATTTTACACTTGGCAACGTACGCGCGTGTAAATGATTTCGGTATTATCGAGACACCGTACATGAAAGTGGAAAACGGTGTTATCACACAGGAAGTTGTATATCTCAATGCGCAAGATGAACAAAACTACAAAATTGCCCACGCCGCAATCGCACGCAATGACAAAGGCGTTATTACAGACGAACGAGTTGATGTTCGTGTAAAAGGACGGCCTGTTTCAGTAACCCCTAAAGAGGTTGAATACATTGATGTGGCGACAAACCAAGCGTACTCAATTGCCACGTCACTTGTTCCGTTTTTGAACCACAACGAAGCAAACCGCGCCCTCATGGCATCAAACATGCAACGCCAGGCCGTGCCGTGTGTTCGTGCGGAAGCACCGCTTGTTGCGACGGGAATTGAGGAGCGGGCCGCGCGTGATTCCGGACGTCTTGTGTACGCACGGGAAGCAGGAAAAGTTACGTATGTTGATGCAAAAAAGATTGTTGTGAAAAACGCCAAGGGAAAGGATGATGAGTACCGCCTTATTACGTTTTCACGAACAAACGGATTTACGGTGTTCCACCAGCGCCCTGCCGTCTCTCTAGGCGACAGTGTGAAGCGAGGTGATTTACTTGCCGACACATCAACGAGCGCCAACGGCCAGATTGCCCTCGGACAAAATCTTCTCGTTGCTTTCATGCCGTGGTCCGGTAATAACTTTGAAGACGCTATTATTTTGTCCGAGCGTCTCGTGCGTGATAACTACCTCACCTCCATTCACATTGAGGAATTTTCATGTAACGTCCGTGATACCAAACTCGGTCCTGAGGTGACTACAAACGATATTCCGAATGTCGGAGAACTCAAACTTCGTAACCTCGACGAAGAAGGAATTATCCGCATCGGTTCCGAGGTTCAGCCGGGTGATATTCTTGTCGGAAAAATTACACCGAAAGGTGAATCACAACTAACCCCTGAAGAGCGCCTTCTGCGTTCAATCTTTGGTGACAAGGCTCGAGATGTGAAAGACACTTCACTGCGCATGGAAGGAGGAAAGCGCGGACGCATTGTCGGCATTAAGGTGTTCTCCAGAGAAAAAGGAGACCAGCTTGAATCAGGAATCATCAAGAAAATTTATATTGAAGTCGCACAGCTCCGAAATATTACGGTCGGTGACAAACTCGCAGGACGCCATGGAAACAAGGGTGTTATTTCCCGCGTGGTGCCGATTGAAGACATGCCGCACATGGCGGACGGAACACCGGTAGATGTCATTCTCACACCGATGGGTGTGCCGAGTCGTATGAACCTGGGTCAGATTCTAGAACTCCACCTTGGTTTGGCTGCCAAGACGCTCGGATACCAGGCAATCGTTCCTCCTTTTGTCGGCGCATCCGAAGAAGAAATCAAGTCAGAACTCACCAAAGCAGGATTTTCAGAAACAGGAAAGATGAAACTTGTTGACGGACGAACAGGCGAGGCGTTTGAACAGGACATTGCCGTCGGGTACATGTACATCCTCAAGTTGGAACACATGGTTGAGGATAAGATTCACATGCGCTCAATCGGTCCGTACTCGCTTATTACACAGCAGCCTCTCGGCGGACGTGCGCAAAACGGAGGACAACGATTCGGTGAAATGGAAGTGTGGGCACTTCTCGGATACGGAGCGGCCTACACGCTCAGAGAAATGCTCACGATTAAGTCCGACGATATTATGGGTCGCTCTGCGGCGTTTGATTCGATTGTCCGTGGTTCACGTCTGATTCAACCCAACACTCCGGCATCATTCAGCGTGCTTCTGCACTACCTTCGTGGTCTTGCGCTTGATGTTGAATTAAAAGAAGAAAACGAATAAACCTATATGCGACGTACTACACAAACAAACATCATGGAAACGTTTGATACGATCAATATCAAACTCGCAAGTCCTGAGAAGATCTCTGAGTGGTCGCATGGTGAGGTTACTAAACCGGAAACCATCAACTACCGCACGCAGCGCAGTGAAAAAAACGGTCTTTTTGACGAACGCATCTTCGGTCCCGAGCGTGACTTTGAATGTTACTGCGGAAAGTACAAGGGAATTCGATATAAAGGTATCGTGTGTGAAAAGTGTGGCGTTGAAATTACACGCTCCATTGTTCGTCGGGAACGCATGGGACACATCACGCTCGCGACACCGGTTGCACACATCTGGTTTGTCCGTAACGTGCCGTCACGCATCGGGCTTATTCTCAATATCACCGGACAGGATCTTGAAAAGGTTATTTATTTCGCCGGGTACATTATTACGTCCGTTTCTGAATCTGAACGCGAGGCATTGCTGAAGAATCTTGATAATGAGTACCGTGTAAAAACGAAAGCGCTCAAGGATGAAAAATCAAAAGAAAAATTGAAAGAAGTATACCTTGCGACGAAACGGGAAATAAACTCCATCACCAAATACTCCGTTCTTGATGAAGCGACATTTGCGAAATTTACGATGAAATACGGAACGCTTTTTGACGCGGGTATAGGCGCAGAAGCGGTTCATGAATTGCTCAAGGAAATAGACCTTGAAGAAATTGCCAAGCAGATTGAATCAACTGTTGATGATGCAGGTGCGGAAGAAAAGAAAAAAATGCGCAAGCGTTTGAGTCTTATCCGTTCAATGTTGAAGTCAAAAATTCGTCCGGAGTGGATGTTCCTCATCAACATTCCGGTGATTCCGGCGGCGCTTCGCCCCATGGTGGCGCTGGACGGCGGCCGACACGCGACATCTGACCTCAACGACTTGTATCGCCGCGTGATTAACCGAAACAACCGTCTGAAAAAGCTTCTTGAGATTCATGCACCGAGTGTTATTCTCCGAAACGAAAAGCGTATTCTTCAGGAGGCTGTTGACGCGCTCATCGACAACTCAATGCGTCACCCGGGCGGCACCGCGGCGGTGAGTCAATCACAGCGTCGTCCGTTGAAGTCACTCTCGGACAACCTTAAAGGAAAACAGGGAATCTTCCGTCAGAACCTTCTCGGAAAGCGTGTTGACTACTCAGGCCGCTCCGTTATCGTCGTCGGTCCGACGCTTAAGCTCGACGAATGCGGTTTGCCGAAGCAAATGGCGCTTGAATTGTTCCGCCCGTTTGTTATTTCAAAACTTATTGACCGTGGCCATGCGTACAACATCCGCGGTGCGGGACGTCTCATTGATGACGCCGGACCTGAGGTGTGGGGAATCCTCGAAGAAGTAATTGCGGGGAAATACGTACTGCTCAACCGCGCTCCGACACTGCACCGTCTCGGTATTCAGGCGTTTCGTCCTGTGCTTATTGAAGGATCCGCTATTCAGATTCATCCGCTCGTTGTGCAGGCATACAACGCGGACTTCGACGGTGACCAGATGGCAGTGCACCTTCCGCTCTCGGACGAAGCACAACTTGAGGCAAAGGAGATTATGTCTTCAGGAACGAACATTCTTAAGCCGGGTAGCGGAACACCGATTGTGTCCCTCGGACACCAGGATATTGTGCTTGGTTCGTACTGGATGACGCGTATTATTCCGAACGAGAAGGGCGAGGGAGGAACGTTTGCAAGTCCGAATGACGCAATTCTCGCATATGATTTTAAGGTTCTTTCTTTGCGCGCAAAGATTACCGTCCGCCCGACAGACAGTGAGCGTTACAAAAAATTCGACGGTAAACCGTTTGAAACATCCGTCGGTCGTCTGCTGTTTAATGCGGCATTACCGAACGACTATCCGTTCATAAACAAAGAAATCACAAAGAAAGAAATGGCCGAGTTGGTTAACACACTCATCACGACATATACCAAGTCTGAAATCATGACGATTCTCGATAAGGTAAAACACGCAGGATTCACATACGCCACGCTTTCAGGTACGACCTTCTCCCTCAGTGATGTGCCGACACCTCACGGTAAACAAGAACTTATCGATACCGCGCGCCTGAAGGTAGAGAAAAACGCCGCCCAGTACGAAGAGGGTCTCTTGTCTGATGAAGAAAAATTCAGAAAAGATATTGAAGTTTGGCACGGTGTCCGTACGGATATGGAAAAAATCGTTGCAGATTCTCTTGATCAGTATGGTCCTGTGTACACAATGTGGAAATCAGGGGCCCGCGGACAAATCGGCCAGATTACCAACATGGCCGGTATCAAGGGTCTGATTGCAGGTTCACAAGGGCGCACGATTGACTTTCCGATTCTTTCTTCAAGTAAAGAAGGACTTTCTCCGATTGAATACTTCATTACAACAAACGGTGCGCGCAAAGGTCTCGGTGACACGGCGCTCAACACCGCGCAGTCAGGGTACCTTACCCGCCGTCTCTTTGACGTGGCGCAGGACGTGGTTGTTATTGAAGATGACTGCGGAACAAAAGAAGGAATACTGCTTACGGCGCAGAATCTCGCCGGTATTGAAATCTCACTCACGAAAAATATCATGGGACGTTTCCTTGCAAAAGAAGTGAAAACCGCTTCGGGGGAAACTCTCTTTAAGCGTGGGGACTTGGTTACGGCGGAGGTCGCCGCAAAAATTGAAAAAGAGGGCGTTCTTGAAGCATGGGTCCGTTCTCCGATGACGTGCGAAACATCACGGGGAGTATGTCAGAAGTGTTATGGAAATGATCTCGGAACAGCAACACCGATCGTGCTGGGAGAGGCGGTTGGTACTATCGCAGCTCAGTCAATCGGTGAACCGGCCACACAGCTGACGATGCGTACGTTCCATGCCGGAGGTGCTGCCGCGGTCGCCGGAGACATTGTCGCCGGTCTTCCTCGCGTGCAGGAGGTCTTCGAGCGTCGTCCGCCCAAAGTACCGGCTGTTATCGCCGAAGTTTCGGGAACCGTTGCCGAGGTTATCGAGCACGGACACGAAAAAATGATTCGCATTTTACCGAACCTCGAGGATGGCAAGGGTGATAAAGCCATTGAGTGCCCCGTTCCATATCGCCGAACACCGCTTGTCAAAGCCGGTGATGTGATTGAAAAGGGACAGATTTTGACGGATGGTTCCGCTGATTTGACCGAGTTGTTTAAGCACGCAGGCCGAGAGCGAACGCAGACGTACGTTATTGATGAAATCAGTAAAATTTATGAACTGCAGGGTGCGTCCGTGTCTCGAAAACACATTGAGATTATCATCAAACAGATGTTCTCGCGTGTACAGGTAAAGGATCCGGGTGACACAGAGCTGTCACGGGGAGCCGTGATTGAAATGTCCGAAGCGCGCGAAGCAAACAACGCCGCAAAAGACGCAGGAGGAAAAGAGGCGAAATTTATTCCGCTTGTACTCGGCATCACGAACGTCGCTCTCTCACGGGCATCCTTCTTGTCCGCGGCATCCTTCCAGCACACAAATAAGGTTCTTATTGATGCGGCCGTACGCGGAAAACGAGATGACCTCCGTGGGTTGAAGGAAAACATCATTGTCGGACGCATTATTCCGGCGGGTACGGGATTTGAGGGTAGTCCGAAATGGCAAATGATTCAGGACGCGCAACAGGGAATTGAAAATAGCTACGAACAAGAATCTGAGTAACCGAAATCCACGTGCGCGGACGAGGACTCACCAGGAGTCCATATACACACATGTCTAACGTCACGCAACACATAAAAGAACGCCTTGGCATTGCCGATGTTGTGTCTTCCTATATTAAACTTGAGAAATCAGGGAAAAACTTGAAGGCGCGATGTCCCTTCCACAATGAAAAGACGGCTTCGTTCCATGTTTCGCCGGAACGAGAGAGTTACTACTGTTTCGGATGCGGAGAACATGGAGATATCTTTACGTTTGTTGAAAAAATCGAAGGAGTCGACTTTATGGGTGCGCTCCGCACATTGGCACAGCGTGCCGGTGTTGAGTTGACCAAGGAAGCGTTGCAAAAGGGTGAGGCTAACCAGGCGCTCTATCGTGTGCTGGAAGATGCGGTTGCATTCTTTGTTCAATCCTTGCAACAAACCCCTGACGCTCGGGCATATCTTCTTGAAAGGGGGATAACGGACAAAACAATTACATCGTTTCAGATAGGTTTTGCTCCGGCATCTTGGCGTGCGTTACATGATTTTCTCCTGAAACGCGGACATGCAAAAAGTGACATAGAAAAAGTAGGACTCATCAAACGGAAACAGGAAACAGAAGGCAAACAGGCGGGACAGGAGTTCTATGACACCTTTCGTTCGCGCATTATATTTCCGATATTTGACCCGTCGGGCAGGCCGATTGCGTTTGCAGGACGCCATTTCGGAGAGCAGTCTCCGGATGCTCCGAAGTACATCAACTCGCCGGAAACGCCTCTATTTAAAAAAGGGAATGTGTTGTACGGATTTGAAAAGGCAAAAACAGGAATACGTAAGTATAACTTCTCCATTCTTGTCGAGGGTCCCATTGATCTTATTATGGCCCACCAACACGGCTTTACGAATACCGTTGCCGTCCAAGGAACGTCGCTTACGCAGGAGCACGTGGAACGGCTAAAACGACTTTCACGCAACATTCTTGTTGCACTTGATGGAGACGCTCCCGGTATACAGTCGGCGTTGAAAACATCCAGGCGCGCGATTGAGGCGGACATGGAGGTGAAGTGCGCGGTATTGCCCGAAGGAAGCGATCCGGCTGATGTTCTCAAAACAAATCCGGATATATGGAAAAAGGCGGTTCGCGAGGCGAAACACGTTGTTCTCTTTCTCCTTGAGCACGTTACACGTACTCGTACGGGAGATGACCGTGCTTTTAAACAGAGAATACGCAATGAGGTTCTTCCGTTTGTTTCATTAATACAAAACAAGATAGATCAAAAACATTTTGTCGATAGTATTGCTCAACAAGTCGGTGTGGATACTTCCGTTATTGAAGAAGAAATGTTGAAAGTGGCGTTCCAGGATACCTTGAACACGCCCGATACAACTCCGGCACCCCACACAGAACAGAAACATTCACTTCGAAAAGAAGCGTTAATACACCAACTCACCGCCTTTGTATTTATGCAGACACACAAAGGACAAGGTGATGATGCTCGTACTGTTCGAGAAAGGATGACCGCTCTGATCGGACATGACCCCACACAGCAGGCCGAAGAATCCGAGTTTCAAGAAGATATGTTTCAATTGGAAAAAGCGGAAACTGAATTCGGAGAGGGTACGCGGTATGTTGATGAGATGTTGACCTCACTGCAGGAAGAGATACTAAAAGAACAGTATGCCGAGACACGTCGCAAACTACTTGAAAGCGAACACTCCGGCGATGAAAAGACTGCAGCGGTGTTTTTACAGGAATGTGTTCATATTTCAAAATTACTCAGAGATCTTCGCACAAAAACCACATAAGTAAGCTCCAAATTTTATACCAATAAGCAATCTATGAAAAAAACCAAAACAAAACGCGTTACTGCTTCAAAACGAACCGTGCGAGGTGCAAAGAAAACCGTCAAGCGCATTGCGACGAAACGGAAAACAACGCCGAAGAAAAAACTTCGCGTGGTGCATGCGGCGCCGAAGAAAAAAGCTGCGCGCGTTGTTGCGCCTGCGCTTCCGAAAAAATTGTCCAAAAAAGAGCAGCACATGCAGGAGCGTGCGGCTCGGTTGTACCAAAAAGGACGCGAGCGCGGTTTTGTTACCTATGATGAAATTTTAAAGGAGTTTCCAAATATCGAAGATGAAGTCCTTTTTCTTGAAGAACTGTACGACACGTTTGATTCGGAGGGTGTTGATGTTATTGAAAGCGGAGGACTTCTTGATTTCGGAGGTGAAGGGTCGGAAAAAAATGTATACCACAAGGAAGAGAGTCGTTTTGACTCCATCCAGATGTACCTGAGGGACATCGGTAAGTATGATCTTATTTCCGCAACCATGGAAAAAGATTTAGCAAAACGGATTGAAGCGGGTGACGAGGAGGCAAAGAATATTCTCGCGCGCGCAAACCTACGTCTCGTCGTCTCCATTGCTAAAAAATACGCAAACAGAAGCTCAAACTTAACACTCCTTGATCTTATTCAGGAGGGAAACATCGGTCTCTTTAAAGCGGTGGAAAAGTTTGACTGGTCAAAGGGATTCAAGTTCTCCACATACGCAACCTGGTGGATTCGGCAGGCGGTGACACGAGCTATTGCCGACCAGAGTCGCACCATTCGTATTCCGGTGCACATGGTGGAAACAATCGCAAAATATAAGCGCATCGTGCGTCGTCTTGCGCAGGACCTCGGACGCGAACCGCTTCCTGAAGAAATTGCCGTTGAAATGGATATGGATGTTGAAAAAATTCACCACATTCAACAAATCAATCAAAACACCGTGTCACTCGAGCTTCCTGTGGGAGACGATGATGAGAAGGGCTCAACACTGGGCGACTTCCTTAAAGATGAGCACCTGCCGTCACCGGACAAGGAATCGTCACAACGCATTCTTGCCGAGCACATACGCGAAGTGCTTTCGGAACTCTCGCCAAAGGAACGAAAGATTCTGGAGTTGCGTAACGGCCTTGCCGACGGGATAGCCCACACGCTTGAAGAAGTGGGGAAGGAATTCGGCGTGACCCGTGAACGTATCCGACAAATTGAAGCAAAGGCACATGAGAAAATTCGTCATCACCAAAAATCTCAGCAGCTGAAAAACTACTAAAAATCCTTGTGATATAGTGCTCATATGAGTCATAAGCGCTATCCCATTTCACACTGGAGCTACTCATCACTTGTCGCATATTTGCGCAATCCTTTGGCGTGGCATAAGCGCTATGTTGAGAATGTGTACGACATGCCGTCAACTCCCGCATCGGCCGTGGGACGCGCCGGGCATACCGCGCTACAGCATTTCTACGGCGGGCTTCCGAAAGAAGCGGCAATACAACTCGGATTGGACTATCTCAGGAATATAGCCGACTTCGAAATTAATTTCGGGAAAGCAATATCTCGACTCGCTAAAAAGAAAAAACGACAGCAGATGGAAGTTGACTACCTTCAAGCAATCGGTTTTTATCTGGAGCGCCCGCCGCGGCACAACGTGCTCGGTGTTGAGGTAAAAGTACTTGCGCGCATCCCGGGCATTCCGATCCCTGTTAAAGCAATATCAGATCTGGTTGTTGTATCTCGCGCGGATAAAAACGGCGTAGATATCATTGATCACAAATTTGTCGACTCATTCGGAGCAACAGAGATTGATAATCCGCTGTTCATGGTTCAGGCCCTGTTTAACTACTACACCGTCGCATCTGAGTTTAAGCGTCCGGTCAAACGATTCATTGTGTATGAGTGCAGGAAGAGAAAAAATAGGGACGGAAAAGCACAGTTACGAAGACACGTCATTGATTTTCGTAAGCACGAAAAAGAGTTTGTCTTCTTTCATCGTCTGCTTGCGGACGCGACTGAAGATCTACGTACACGAAAGGTATTCCTGCCTAATCCGTCGGATATGTTTGAAGGGAAAAATTCGCTTGAAATTTACCGGTGGGGACTAGTGAACAAATAAAAACAACGCCCGGCATGAACCGGGCGTTGTTTTTTACTCTCTTACTCTTGATCAATAAGGAATGTTTTCACAAGCTGTTCCATTTGTTCGTACGGAAGGGCTCCTCCGACCGGGGTTTTTACGCCGTCCGGTGTCAGGATAACGGTATATGGTGTACCGCGTCCTCCGGCTGTCGTTGCCGCCTGAACGTCGTCTTCAACCGCTTGTTTGAATGTTCCGTCGGATACGCACTTCTCAAACGCAACTGTATCAACACCGAGACCCGCTGCAATTGTTGAGAGAGTTTCAGGTGTTTCATCGGTTTTCTCGAAGAGAATCTTCATGTACTCCCAAAAGACTTCGTTTCCTGCCAGTGAAGCGACACATTCTGAGCTTTCCGCTTTAAGTCGGGCATTTGGGTGCAGTTGGTCAAGGGGAAACTGTCGGTATACCCAGGCGATTTTTCCGTCTTTTCCGTACGTATCCATGATGCGGCGCATAGTCGCATCAAACGTTTGGCAGTACGGACAATCGATATCTGAAAACGTAATCATGACAATCGGAGCATTCGGGCTGCCGATAATGTGGTCACTTGCGGAAAGCGGTTCAATAATAATCTCTTTTGGTTGGTCGTCGGGTGTTACGCCCGTTCCCGGAGTTTTGTCACGAAACATGACAGCCCCTGCGACAAGTGCGCCGGCCACAACAACGGCTAAAGGAATTAAGAATTTATTTTCTTGCATAGTGTGTATACATTAACTGTTTTAGTATCTCGTAATAGGGAAGAGTATAGCACAGGAACCTTAAAAACCGAGCGAGTAGGTGAGGGCGTGATCTCCGCCCGTGTCCCAGTGAGAAGTGTCAATAATAAGCTCTTTGAGGTCTTGACCGTCTCGGTATTGTATTTTTTTGTTTTCATGGATGTACTCGTAGAGGTCCTTGGTGACTTTGACGTCCTGAATGCAGTACTTCCTGATTTCATCAACTTTGCCCTCCTTCCACCACTGGTATGCCTGCAGTCCGTCGGCACTTTTTTTAAGGCCAAGTGTTGCTCCCGCAACATTACTTAATGAGAGACGTCTGCCGAGGGCGTTTTTGATGTCGGCCATCATATCGATGCTTTTTATGGCGGTCAGGTCTCCCGGAAAATATTTATTAAGCAGCGGAATGTCAAAGTGGTCTGAGTTGAAACCGATAAGCACATCTGCCCGCTCTAACAGCGCCCACAGGGCAGGGAACTCTTCCTGAGCGTATGATGCGTATGTGTCCGACTCATAATCGTACGTGCCGACAATGGAGATATCCAAAAGAGCCGGGTCATTTTTCCCGACATCATCAAAAATATTTCTTGTTTCAATATCAAAAACGACTTTTCGCATGGGTTTGTGTTAGTGGAGCTTTTCTGCCAGTTCACCCGCAGTACCGGCAGATTCTTCGCCGTTTGAGAGTTGTTTGAGGGTGTATCGTGAAGTTTTCTGTTCTTCATCTCCAATACACACGACAAAAGGGATTTTTTTCTTCACTGCGCCTTTAATTTGATCGCCGATTTTTTTGTCTCCGTAATACACGGCGACACTTATATCTGTTGCCCGTAATTGACGTGCAAGCGCTTCGGCGGTTTCCTGATGCGCGGGAGTTACAGGACACAGGAGTACCGTTGTTGCGGACACGTTCTCGGGTAGCAAGCCGTGTGTCTCCAGAAAGTCCCGCATAATAACGTCGCCGAGACCGAAACCGACTGCGGGAAGTGTTTCATCGCCGAATACTTCAAGTAGGTTATCGTATCGTCCGCCGCCGAATATGGCACGGGGGTTTTTCGTGTCGGTGTCGTACACCTCAAAGACAGTGCCCGTGTAATAATCAAAACCACGCGCAAGTGTCGGGGCAAATACCGTATTGGCAACACCGTGCTCCGCAAGCCGTCGGCGAAGATCCTTAACCTCGTCCGATTCCGAGAATGAGTTGAACGCGTCGCCGGTTACCTCTTTCCATGCGTCGTCAAACGCGTCTTTGTCCATTTTTTCTTTTTTATCAAGCAGACGAATCGCTTCCGTCGGTAGATTACTTAGAAGTTTTCTGTTGTTGATCCGTATCTCAAAATCTTCATCTTTTGCACCGAATGTTTTCATAATTGCGGCGGCAATGCTGATGATCTCGACATCTGCCTCAATACCCGGAACACCGAAGATGTCGACATTCAGCTGCCAGAACTCGCGCGTTCGGCCACGCTGAGGACGCTCATAACGGAAACAGTTAGGGATTGAAAACCATCGTACCGGTGAAGAAAGTTCGCGCCGTCTGCCGGCAACCATGCGCGCCACTGTCGGCGTCATTTCAGGACGCAGGGTGACACTGCGGTCTCCGCGATCAGTAAACGTGTAGGTCTGCTCGTTCACAATCTCTTCGTTTGTTTTGGATGTGTACAGCTCTGTGGGCTCAAGAATTGAGGCGTTATACTCTTCATAACCAAATTGGCGGGTCACTTTCCGCCATTTTTCAAATATATAGTTCTGAACCGCCATATCCTCGGGATAAAAATCTCGAACACCCTTGTACGGTTCCGTGGAAAGCTTGGTTCGTTTTTCTTTCATGTGGTGTAGTGTACCACGGCCGTACTCTCCTAGAGAAGAGAATCCGGGTCAACATTGACCGAATATTGCGGCGGTAGCTCCCGTAGGGCTTCGACGAGACGTGTATCAGGCCACGTGTGGCGGGGTAGTGTGAGAAGTAGGTGGGCAAAAAATACATTTTTTACTCTTGAAATAAACGCGGGATACACCACAGGAGAGTACTCCATGAACCGATCTTTAAGGGTATTCAGGTCTTGTAATACTGCTTCTTTTTGACCGCGGCGTGATATTTTTATAAAAAGAGTAAAAGGCGGATAGCCGAATTTTTTTCTTGAGGCTTCCTCAAAGCGGTACATCCCCAGACCGTCTCCTGATTTTGCGTACAAAAGGGGAGCGTACTCCGGTGTGCGTGTTTGAATGTAGAGCCGCTGGCTGACGCGAGCCGCCAGACTTGTCACCAAATGAAACACTCGTTCGCCCATATGAAAATCAGGCAGAAACGTGAGCGTGTCTAGTGATGCGACCACCCCCACATGCGCGGACTTTGAACGGATATGCGGAAGTGACATTTCCGTTCCAAGAAGAATGCCGGACGACGTTTTTTCCCACGCATCCACAACTTTTTGCGCAGCAAGAGGTGTTGTAGTCGTATCTCGGCTGACCGTAAAAGTCAGTGCGGTGGGATATTCTATGTCGAGAAAATGCGCAATTCGTTCTATACCGACACCGTAGGCTTCTAACCGCCAACTTGAACACAACGGACAGACTGTCTGCGCGTCTTTTGATTTTCCGCAACGGTTACACACAAAGACCCGCGACTGATCAATTCCTTTTTTCTCATACAACACCACAGGAGCGTCACAGCGGTCGCAGGAAAGAATGTGTCCGCAATCTCTACAAACTGTAAAAGGGGCAAACCCTTTTCGCACACAAAAAATAAACACACGCTTCTTCTCTTCAAGCGCTGATTGAATGGCGGCTCGTGACTCTTTTGCAAACAAAGGAAGCGGGGGCTCGCCGTCCGCAATCTGAGGGGTACGCATGTCAATAATGTGTGTTGCACTGAGACCCTCCTGACGAAGCGTGGGTCGTGATACTTCCGACAAGACATGTTGATAATACCGATAGAGCGTCTCAATACGTAAAAACGAATCGCCGAATATTGCATCGGATTTTGTACGGCGGGCAAGTGATTCAATACAAAAACGATAATCAAGGTACGGGCGTTCGCGTTGTTTATAGTTGAGAGAGGATTCGTGCTCTACGACGTATAATCCGATATCGTGTCTGGGGAAAAATGCGAGTGCGGGCGTGGTGATTACAAGGAGTGCGTGCGGCGCCTCCAGAATACCGCGCAAGGTCTCGTACGTTTTTTTCGGGGTCAAACGGCCGGTCAATAAGAAGCACCTCCCCTCAATTCCTTTACCGAGATGTCGTCCGAGCTGTTCGGCCTCGGCTATTGTCGGGCACACAATACATACTGAAAGCGCGTGAGCAAATGATTCGCGCGTAAGCGCTTTGTATCTGCTGATGCGAGAAGACTCTCCGTCTTCCAAAATTTTAACCTCAGGCGCCTCAGTGTTCTGTGTGCCGACGTTTTCTACTCGAGTCATCTCACGCAACGCGCGTACCAGCGGTGCAGGCGCGAGCGCGGAGAGCACGGCGCCGAGAGAAACCGCGTGGTGTTGTGCAATATCTTTGAATGCTTCAATGGTGCTGGCGGGAAAAGCGGTTTCGGATTCGATACTGATAATTTTTTTCATTGAAAAACCTGCGCGTCGTATGGAGGCTTTTTCCAGATGCGCGCTTTTTGAATCAAGAACAAGTCCGAGCACACGTTCCGAACCAAAAGGAACGATCACAATAGACCCGGGAAGAAGCTCGCGATGAAAATAGTACGAGAGGGGGGCGGGGACGGTTTTTGCTGTGAATGGTACAACTGAGATGATGAACATACGGTACATGGTATGATACCACTGTACCTGCGTCGTGGCGCATTGTTATATCATGACTGATACACAAGAAGTTTTTAACGTGACGGGTCTTAACGGAAAAAAGAGCCTTTCCGGAAGTATTCCCGTTGCCGGAGCAAAAAACCACATTCTGCCTTTGTTGGCAAGCACAGTACTTTTTGAGACCCCTGTGCGTTTCTCAAACGTACCCGACATAACGGATATCGACCACATGGCAACACTCCTTACGCATGCGGGGGCCCACGTGACTCGAGGAGAACACACGATTGAGGTACTCCCCGAGAAAATTTCAAACGGCGTGTTTGATACGGCCACCGCCCACAAGTTACGCGCGTCCATCATACTAACCGGTCCGCTTTTGTCCCGACTCGGCTCGATTTCTTTTCCGTCACCCGGAGGATGTGTCATCGGCAAACGGCCCATTGATCTTTTTCTTAACGGATATGCGGATATGGGTGCAACGATTGAAGATCACAACGGTGAATCGTTTACTATAACCGCACCAAAAGGACTTTCCGGTTGTGAAATATTTTTTCGATTACAAAGCGTTACCGCAACGGAAACACTTCTCATGGCGGCTGTTGTGGGTCACGGGGTTACTGTCTTAAAAAATGTCGCCCTTGAACCCGAGGTGACGGAACTTGCGCGTTTCTTGAAATCATGCGGTGCGAACATTGAGGGCATCGGCACTATGACGCTTTCTGTACAAGGTACGAACGGAAAACTTCTTTCACAAGCGGCGGGCGAATCGTATCGTGTCATACCCGACAGGATAGAAACGGGGAGCTATATGGTGCTCGGCGCATTGTGTGCAGAAAATCTTGAGATTACGGGTTGCAACCCGAGCCACCTGGAATTGCCTATTCGAATTTTACAGGAGTGCGGTGTTCCCATAGAAACCACCGAATCGACAATACGTATTGTGAACAACACAAAAAACAACAAAGAGTTTGTGTCCGGTTCAATACGTACCCATGAGTATCCGGGATTTCCGACGGACCTACAGGCTCCGTTTACCGTCTTTTTCACACAAACATCAGGAGAGAGCGTTGTAGAAGAAATGATCTTTGAAGGACGGCTGGGGTATACCAAAGACCTTGTGTATATGGGTGCTTCCGTTGATATTGCCCATCCTCACCGTGCGACGATAAAAGGACCGAGTAAACTTAGCAGCAGGGAATTGTACACGCCTGATTTGCGTGCAGGTCTTGCGTACATAATTGCCGCGTGTGTTGCAAAGGGGGTGTCGCGTGTTCATAATGTGCACTTCATAGACCGCGGGTACGAACAATGTGAACAAAAACTCCGCTCAATCGGTGTTGCTATCGAACGGGCGACGCTATAAAAACATCATGGCTTTCTTTTCAAAAAAAATCGGTATTGATCTGGGTACAACGAATGTTCTCGTGTTTGTTCCGGGAAAAGGAATTGTACTTAATGAGCCGTCTGTCGTCGTTGTTTCGCAGGATGACAACAAAATTCTTGCTATAGGAGCCGACGCAAAAGAAATGATCGGAAAAACTCCGGACAACATCATTGCCTATCGTCCGATGAAAGACGGTGTTATCGCGGACTACCGCGTAACCGAAGCAATGTTGCGATACTTCATCAATAAAGCTCTCGGTAAATGGAATTTTTGGAAACCCGACGTGCTTATTTCCGTTCCGGCCGGAGTCACATCAACGGAGCGTCGTGCGGTTGTGGAAGCGGCAATTCGCGCCGGTGCAAAACAGGCGTATGTGATTAAAGAGCCGATTCTCGCGGCCATCGGAGCCAATATTCCGATCCAGGATCCTGAAGGGCGTATGGTTGTTGACATCGGCGGCGGAACAACTGATGTAGCGGTTATATCACTCGGCGGGATTGTAACATGCACGTCCGTAAAGGTTGCCGGCAATAAAATGGATCAGGCTATCGTTGATTACATAAAAAAGAATTACAACCTCTCTATCGGCGACAAAACAGCGGAGCAAATTAAAATAAAAATCGGCTCTGCGGTTTCCGTCGAAGAGGAACTCTCTTTGCGTATACGAGGACGAGATGTGGTGACCGGACTTCCACGGGAGATGGAAATTCATACGAATGAAATAGTAAAATCAACACGCCGTGAACTGCGCGAAATGGTCCGTGCTATTAAAGACGTGTTTCAGGAAACACCTCCGGAATTATCCGCTGATATCATTGAAAAAGGGATTGTTATGACCGGTGGAACATCACAGTTACGAAACTTTCCGGAACTGGTCTATCGAACGACGGGTGTTCGCGCGTATGTAGCCGATGAAGCTTTGTTGTGTGTCGCCAAAGGTACGGGAATAGCACTTGAGCACCTCGACACATATAAAAAGTCTATTATCGCCAAGCGATAACAGTATGGATATTTTTTCACACCACGCATACCGCTTGCACGGAGAACCGAGCGTGCTTCACGCACACATTCGGACGCTTGTGCAAGATGCCGTCTCAGCGCAACACATTGTGCAGTATGTTGAAGAAACAGCAGACACGCTTTCTGTGGACTCCGTTCGGTCGCTTCAGGAACGTCTTCGTACAAGGGTTGGATCGAATGAAAAACGTATAGCGCTGATATCATTTGCTACGGCGACACAAGAGGCGCAGAATGCTCTCTTAAAAATGAGCGAAGAGCCGGGAGACAATACGGTTTTTTTCTTCATCACACCTTCTTCTCATGCGCTTTTGCCGACCCTTCGTTCGCGAACGCAGCACATACCGTACGTTGGTTCGCCGGCGCAGCAGGATTCTTTTGATATCGAGCACTTTATTTCTGCTCCGTACCCTGAACGGTTTAAAGTAATAGAACCTCTTATTGAGGAGAAAAACAAAGAACGTATGGTGTCTTTTGTAAACGCCCTCGAGGGATATACGGTGCAGCATGCAACGGGGGAAAAACGGGAAACGTTCCTGCGTACACTAGAACTTGTTCGTTCTCATATTCTTGACAGGGGTTGTTCACCGAAACTGTTGCTGGACATATGCGCAGTGTACGCACCGAAGATACGCTAAATAACCGACATGCCTTACCGTACTACTCTCACACTCATTCTCGTTGTTGTTGGTGCACTTTTTCTTATTATAGGGAGCACATTTTATTTTTCTTTTAACACTCCCACTGATACGCGCTACAACCTCGACGGCACAACAACCGTACCCGAGAACGTGGGAAAGGTGCTATCGGCGACGTACAGCGGGACAAGTACCGTCCGTGTCTATACACCACGAGAAGATGAGCGTATCGGTTCTCCGGTGTCTATCACCGGTGAAACGGCATTGCCGAAAACAGCAGTATACTACCGTTTAATCGACGACGAAGGGGCTGTGCTGTCGTTCGGTTTTGTAGACACACAAACCACACGCTTATTTGCCGGAGAACTAGTGTATGAATCCCAAACGGGGGGAAGAGGGGTTGTTGAAGTCTTCACTCTCTCCGATGAGGGTCACGAGACATCCGTTACGGCTGTTCCTGTTTTTTATACCGAAACAATCGAGTCCGTACTCACCGGAGAATAACGCATATCTATGTCATATGAAGAGAAACTGAAACGAGCGCGCGCTATTAACGCCTGTCTCAAAAGACTTTTTCCGCATGCAGGAATGTCACTGCGATACGGCAACAACTGGGAACTCCTCGTTGCCGTTATTTTATCCGCACAATGTACGGACAAAAAAGTGAATGAGGTCACGGAGAAACTTTTTAAAAAGTACAAAACACTCGATGACTATGTGCACGCCGACCCGAAAGGATTTGCAAAAGATATCCACCAGACAGGATTCTTTAATGCAAAAACAAAAAGTGTTCTTGGTGCCGCGAAAAAAATACAAAATGAATTCGGCGGTCTCGTGCCTCGTTCTATGAAGGAAATACTCACCATTCCCGGTGTTGCGCGCAAAACGGCTAATGTCGTTCTCGGAAATGCGTACGGGATTGTTGAAGGAATTGCCGTGGATACGCACGTCAAGCGCTTTGCACAAAAGTTCGGACTCACAAAACACACTGATCCGAAAAAAATTGAGCAGGATTTAATGAAACTTTTCCCGAAAAAGGACTGGTTTCCTATAACCTATCGGCTTATTGAATACGGACGTCAAATATGTCCCGCCAGACCACACGACTGTACACAACATCCTGTTTCGAAACTATATCCCGATGTCGCAGAGAGGTGGCCGAGGGCACATTGAGTGAAATGGTACAATAACCTCTATGCAGGAAGGTGAAAATTCAAAAACAAACCGCATGCGGGTAATTCGTGACGAACTCATCGCTTTTAAAGAGTCACCTTTGTACGCATATCGCACAAAAAACAGCTACTACCCGGTTGTTGGTGAGGGAAGCCATGATGCGCGCATCATGTTTATCGGAGAAGCTCCCGGAAAAAACGAAGCGCAGCAGGGAAGACCGTTCTGTGGAGCCGCCGGAAAAATTCTCGACGAACTTCTTACCCACATCGGATTGGATCGTGCGGCCGTGTACATCACCAATATCGTAAAGGACCGGCCGCCGGAGAACCGCGACCCGACGCCGGAGGAGATCACACTGTACGGTCCGTTTTTAGACAGGCAAATTGAAATACTCCAACCCAAAGTTATTGCGACACTCGGCCGCTTTTCAATGACGTATGTTATGGAACGTCTCGGACTGCAGTCATCAATAGAACCGATTAGCAAAGCTCACGGAAAACGGTATACTGCACAAGCTTCGTACGGAACCGTGGATATTGTCCCGCTGTATCATCCTGCTTCAGCGCTCTATTCGCGAGCATTACTTCCTACACACAAAGCGGATATTGAAATCTTAAAAACATACCTATGAAATACCACAAAAAAATCCTCGGCAACGGCATGCGCATTATTGTTGCTCCGATGAAAGACAACCCGACGGTTACAGTTATGGTGCTTGTTGAAGCCGGATCGCGATATGAGAACAAGCGCATGAACGGCATTTCGCACTTTCTCGAACATATGTGTTTCAAAGGGACGCCGAAACGACCGCACGCGGGCGACATTGCCCACGAATTTGACTCCATGGGAGCCGAAAACAACGCATTTACGGGCGATGAGGTAACGGGGTACTGGGCAAAGGCGCGCGCGCACCAGTTTGATCATATTCTTGAAATCGTTTCGGACCTGTACCTGAATCCTCTTCTACCTGAAAAAGACATTGCCTCGGAACGCGGCGTCATTATTGAGGAATTGAATATGTACGAAGACCTTCCGCAAAGAATTGTACATGATGTTCTTGAGGAGTGTCTGTACAAAGGACAGCCCGCAGGACGGCCGATTATCGGCTCAAAGGAAAACCTCCTTCGCTTCAGGCGCCCCGATTTCATACAATATCGAAACGAACACTACATTGCTCCGAAGACAACGCTTGTCGTTGCCGGAAACGTTTCGGTCGCCGACGCCGAGAAAAAAATCGCAACATACTTCTCTGCTCTCCCAAAAGCAAAATACACTCCTCGGACGAGGACAAAAGAGAATCAGAAAACTCCTCAAGTGCTGATAAAGTCCAAAAAAACTGATCAAACACACTTTCTTCTCGGTTTTCGTTCCTTTGATTTGTTTGACAAACGAAACCCGGCGGTTGAGGTGCTCGCAACAGTGCTCGGTCGTGGTATGAGTTCACGACTCTTCAGAAAACTACGCGATGAAATGGGCGTGTGCTATTACGCACGTGCCGGGAACGATGTATCAACCGACACAGGTGTCTTTAAGATTGCTTCCGGAGTTGATACGAAACGTTTTGAAGAGGTCCTTTCCGAAATTCTTTCACAAGTGCGACGACTCAAAGATGAGCTTGTCGGCCCTGTAGAACTTGCAAAAGCAAAAGAAATCATCATGGGACGTACACAAATGGGACTCGAATCATCCAACGATGTCGCCGATTGGTTCGGCGGACAGGAAATTCTCCGCAAAAAAATTCAAACACCGGAGGAAGCGCTCAAAGAAATTGCTCAAGTAACCGCAAAAGATGTGCAAAAAGTCGCACGGGAGATTTTTAAGAATGCTACACTTAATCTTGCGGCAGTCGGCCCCGTCAAGAAGACACCGAAACTGCGACGCATCCTCAGAGTATAACCATGCCGTCACAGGAAATCCGTAAAAAATTTCTTGAATTTTTTGCACAGCGCGGACACGCCGTTATTCCGTCAGCCTCGCTTGTTCCTGAAAATGACGCCACTGTGCTTTTTACAACTGCGGGCATGCAGCCGTTAGTGCCGTACCTCTTGGGACAGCCGCACCCGCTGGGGACGCGGGTAGTAAATGTCCAAAAGTGCGTGCGCACCGGCGACATCGACGACGTCGGCGACAATCGGCACCTCACATTTTTTGAAATGTTGGGTAACTGGTCGTTCGGCGACTACTTCAAAAAAGACGCCATCGCGTGGAGTTATGAATTGCTGACCTCGAAAGAAGGTTTTGGTCTTGATCCGAAACGTTTGTACGTGACCTGTTTTGAAGGAAACAATGATGCTCCGCGTGACGATGAATCTTTTGAAACATGGAAAAGTGCGGGTATTCCTCCTGAACGTATTTTCTTTCTTGGTGCGGACGACAATTGGTGGAGTCCCGGCGACAACGGGCCGTGCGGACCGGATAGTGAAATGTTTTATGATCTACACCCCGAACAAGGCGCGATTAGCGGACGAGATGCGTTTATTGCCGCAAATGAAAGTGGCCGTGTTGTTGAGATTTGGAACGATGTCTTTATGGAGTATGAACGCCGTGACGGCAATGTCGTCGGCAAGCTTGCGCGACAAAACGTAGATACCGGCTCCGGACTTGAGCGTATGGCGGTTGTTCTTCAGGAAAAACACCACGTATTTGAAACGGATTTATTTGTGCCGATTATGGCGGCCATTATGGAGCACGCAACGGCATATGACGAACGTTCAGCGCGTATTATTGCCGACCATGTCCGCGCTGCTGTGTTTATGATCGGTGACGGCGTGTTGCCGTCAAATACCGACCGTGGGTACGTCCTTCGCCGGCTTATTCGTCGCGCCGTTCGTTTTGCGGACGCACTTGGAATGAAAACCGGTCATGTACAAAACGTAGTAGCAGTGGTTATCAAAGAATACGCCGAGGTGTACCCGGAACTCAAAAACGAAACGCTCAGTGAGGTGTTTCGCGCCGAGGAAACAAAATTCCGTCACACGCTCGAACGAGGGTTGCGCGAGTTTGAAAAAATTCCTGTCGGCTACATTTCAGGCGCACAAGCGGCGATGTTGTATCAATCGTACGGTTTTCCGTTTGAACTTATCGAAGAACTTGCGGGTGAAAAGGGGAGTACCGTCAATAAAGAAGAGTTTGACGCCGAAATGAAAAGACATCAGGAAACGTCACGCGTCGGCGCCGAACAAAAGTTTAAAGGCGGCCTCGGAGGACATGGGGATATGGAACTCAAATATCACACGGCAACACACCTTTTAAATGCCGCCCTTAAACATGTTCTCGGACCGCACGTCAAACAGCGGGGGAGTAACATTACATCCGAACGTCTCCGTTTTGACTTTTCCCATCCGGAAAAACTTACCGATGAGCAAAAAAAGCGCATTGAGGAGTTCATGAACGAAAAAATCAGTGAAGGGCTTCCCGTCATCCGCAAAGAAATGCCGAAGACAGAAGCCGAGCGCCTCGGGGCTGAGATGGAATTTGGCGGGAAATATCCGGATGTTGTTTCCGTATATTTTATCGGTACTCCTGACGGAGAAATAGTGAGCCGCGAGTTCTGCGGTGGTCCGCATGTGGAAAACACAAACGTACTCGGCACATTTAAAATCACCAAAGAAGAATCCGTTGCGGCGGGTATACGCAGAATCAAGGCAGTTCTGGAATAACTCCGTGTGTTTTGGAGGTCAGTAGGTGATACACTATACACATCATGTCCTTTTTATTTGGAACGAAAAAACAAAAAGAACATAGTTTCCTTGTTTGTTCCATTGAAAGCGGTGCCGTATACGTTGCGCTTGTTCTTGCGTATCCGAACAGTAAGCCGTTTATCGTGCACAGCGTCTCTAAGGCCGTTCCGTTTCAGGAAACACCGAGCCATGAACGACTCACCGCAACAACACTGCAGGCTCTTGTTGACGCCTGCAATGACGTACTGACACAAGGAATCCCGCACGTATCGTCACGGAGAATACAAAAAGGCCACATTGATGCCGTGTACTGCGTATACGGATCGCCGTGGTATATATCCCAGACCCAAACGGTAACAATTGAAAAGAACGAGCCTGTTGTCATAACAAAAAAAATACTATCGGAACTGGTTGAACAACACGTGTCTGTTGACGCGCTCCGCGCGGTTCTTTCCGACGAACAGGATGCGGCGTATATTTTGGAACAAAATATCGTAGGTGTGCGCTTGAACGGATACGCAACCGAAAACCCTATCGATAAAGAGGCAAAACATGTTTCGTTTTCAGTTTCTTCGGGTGCGGTATCAAACCGTTTCAGATTGTATGTTGAAGAAAGCATCTCGCGTTTTTTCCCGGGTGTACCTTTTGTACACCACTGCTCGCCGACGATGGAATTTTTTGGAATACGCGATGCGTTTGTTACAGAACAGTCCTTCTTCATCGTCGACGTTTCGGCGGAGGTTACTGACGTGTCCGTAGTTCGTGCGGGGGTACTTCAGGAAACGGCGACGTTTCCGTTCGGAACACGCTCCGCCCTGCGATCGTTTGCTTTGTCTGCGGGAATTCTCCCGAGCGAGGCGCTGGGTATTACTCACACGCTTCAGGCGGGCAAACTAGCTACAGATGTAACAGCCCGGTATATCGACGCAGCGGAGAAAACATACCTAACCTGGAAATCGTTGTTTGAAAAGACGCTCCTTGAACTTGGGTCAGAAGCGGGTGCTTTTTCGTCGGTGTTTGTGTTGGGTGAATCGTCCGACTTTGTGAACCTGCAAAAGCTTTTTATGCCCATGGAGAAATCGACAAATCCGCACACAGGAGCGCCTTTTACGACGACGGTTATTTCGGGAGATACGCTAAAGCCGTTTTGCCTCGTTCGAGAGGGGGTTCGGTTGTCGCACCCGCTTCTCGCGTTCGTGTCTTTATATGTCCACAAAACTATTGCTATGACTGGAAAGAAAACAGGAGTACAATAGGGAGCGCAATTATCATAACGTATATAGCATTTATATGCAGGATTTTGTACCACTGGAAAAAAAATCAATTCGCAATATAGCCATTGAACGTCCGCAGACGTTTTCATCACGTCCGGAAGAGACAAATGTTTCTCCTGAGACGATCGGAGTCTCTCTTCCTCCGCGAAACAGCGTGCACTCCGGCAGAGGTTCAAAATTCTACATGGTATGGGGAGGCGTTGTCCTTGCCGTGCTTGTTATCTTTTTCGGTTCCAGCGCACTTTTTGCCAGCGGGACGGTCACGGTTACCCCGAAGTCAACTTTCATCAATCTTGACCACTCATTCAAGGCTGTGCTTGCTCCGGTGGAGAGTGAGATTGGTTTTGACGTCATTACACTTGATAAAGAAATGAGTAAGGAGGTTACCGCAACCGGACAGGAACGTGTGGAGCGACCCGCGTCGGGAACGATTGTCATCTACAACAATTTTGACGAAAAAACACAGAAACTCATCACCAACACACGCTTTCAGACACCCGACGGATTGATATTCCGTATTAAAGAGTCAGTAACCGTTCCCGGAACACACAAAAACGACAAAGGGGAGACTGTCCCGGGAAGCATTGAGGCCGAAGTGTTCGCCGACGCTCCGGGAGAAAAATACAACATCGGACTCAGTGATTTCACTATTCCTGCTTTCAAAGAACAAAATGACCCCAGATTTGAAGGTTTCTACGCACGTTCAAAAACTCCTATGACGGGAGGTTTTGCCGGAGTTGTACGAACAGCATCGGCAACGGATACAAAAAAAGCCTACGATGAACTTCAGGCGGAACTCGAAAGCGCTTTGAAGCAAGAAATACTGGGTGCGGTTCCGGAAGGATTCATCCCTGTTCCTTCAACGACACAAATTGCGTTTCAGACACTGCCGAATGCAGACGGGGCAAGCGAAACATCAGTCTCAGTTCGCGCCAAAGGGACCGCATCACTCGTCGCCGTTGACGAAACACGCCTCGGTTCCATGGTCGGACAAGTTATGGTGCCCGGATATGATGGTAGCGATGTGTACTTCAAGGATCCGAGTGCGCTTTCTATCATACCGAGCGCTTCATCAACAAAGTTTTCAACACTGTCCGAGATTGAATTCAAAATATCCGGAGCAAGCGATTTGGTATGGAAGTTTGACGCAGAACAACTTGCCAGTGACGTTGCCGGACAAAGTCGTTCAGCGGCAAAAGAAATTATCAGCTCGTACGCCGGAATTGAGAGCGCCGATGTTGTCGTACGCCCGGTCTGGAAGTGGACTCTCCCCGGCAACCCCGAAAAGATTGAGGTCCGCACAGCAACCGAATAGCCCCGCTCATGTCACGTCAACCAGAAGGCTCAGAAATAGTACAGGGAACAGTCGTCGAGGCTCTCGCGAATGCGCATTTTCGCATTCAACTTGATACAATCCCTGAAAATCTTCCCGCAAACAGCGAGGAGGAAAAACCCCTTGTTATCGGCTATTTAGCGGGGAAAATGCGTCTGCACCGAATCAGAATCATCGTCGGCGACCGTGTTGAGGTCCTTGTCGATAAATATGGCGGTAAACCCCGCATTATTAGGAGGCTGTAGTTCCTGGGGATAGGGAAGGTGTTGCGCCCTGAAAATGATTGTGTTATTCTGTTCGGGTCTTTCCGTTTTGGGCTTGGGTGCCCTGCGAAGACGTCTGAACTAGACGCCATTTTTGTATCTTTACAGTGGCGATAGACAGAAAACAGTTTTACATGAAAGTCAAGTCTTCTATTAAAAAACGTTGTATTAAATGCAAACTCGTCCGTCGCAACGGACATCTTCGTGTTGTGTGCGAAAATCCCCGCCACAAACAACGCCAAGGTTAATATATGAGAATCGCCGGTATTACACTTCCTGATAAGAAGCAGATGGAATTTGCGCTCACTGCCGTGTACGGCATCGGCCGTTCCCGCGCTCTTAAAATCCTAGCTGTCGCAAAGGTTCCTGCGGATAAAAAGGCCGTAGATCTCACCGAAGCCGAAGAAAACGCAATCCGTAAAGCACTCGAGGGATACATTCTTGAAGGTGATTTGAAACGTGAAATTTCAGGAAACGTAAAACGTTTAAAGGACACCGGTTCGTACCGAGGGATGCGTCACAGTCGACGTCTTCCGGTCCGTGGTCAGCGAACAAAAACAAACTCCCGCACCGTACGAGGAAACGTACGTAAGACGATGGGATCCGGAAAGCGTAAAGTTGAACTCAAGTAAACGAATTGTTATATGGGAAAAAAACGCATTGCAACAAAAGCAGGTGGTACGGAAGGGTCGGCACAATCAGCCGCCGCGAAATTCGCACGCAAACGATTGGATAAAGGCACGGTGCACATTGAAGCGACCTACAACAACACAAAACTCACCCTCACCTCGTCTGACGGCAAGGTGGTTACCTGGTCTTCAAGCGGTTCTCTCGGATTCAAGGGGGCAAAGAAAGGAACTCCGTTTGCAGCGGCAAAAGTCGGTGAGCTCATCGGGGAGCGCGCCAAGCAAATCGGTATTCGTGAAGTCGGCGTTATTGTGAAAGGAGTCGGTTCAGGACGCGAGTCTGCCATTCGCTCGTTTGTCGCAAAAAGCGGCGCCGTTATCGTTTTTATACAAGACAAGACACCGGTTCCGTTCAACGGTCCCCGTCCTAAAAAGCCTCGCCGCGTATAGTTTTCCCTGTATATGTTGAAACCAAAAAAATTCAAAATAGCACGTCGTCTCGGTCCTTCTGTATATGAGCAAGCTCAAACAGAGCGTTTTGCTCTTTCTGAGGCACGAAAGAAGAAGGCGATGGTGAAGGACAAACACCGTAAAAATATTTCGGCGTTTAACGTCGCACTGAAGGAAAAACAGCGTGTCCGTTTTTACTACGGTATTTCAGAACGACAATTCTCCCGATACGTGAAAGAATCCATGGCACTCAAAGGCAACCCGGTAGCGCACCTCTTTGCGCGCCTCGAACAGCGTCTTGATAACGTGGTCTGCAAAATGGGCCTTGCCCCGACACACCGCGCGGCTCGTCAGATGGTTTCTCACGGCCACATTGCAGTCGGCGGAAAGCGCATGCGCGTTCCCTCACACCAGGTTTCAGAAGGAGCTGTGATTACCGTACGCGAAGGAAGTCAGGGTAAGAAGATTTTCTCAAAGGACGACGAGAAAACCCCGACGGCCACAATCCCAAACTGGATTTCATTTGATGAAAAAAAGAAGGAGTGGAAAATAGTCGGAGTTCCACACCTTGAATTACTACAACCAGGTTTTAATTTAAATGCAGTCATCGAGTTCTACTCTCGATAGGCTTTAGCATTAACGATTGAGTTATGGATTACACAATACACCTGCCTTCACAGCCAAAAGTGATTACCGAGAAGGGTAACGCCGGCATGTACCAAATCGACGGGTTGTACCCGGGGTATGGACACACGCTCGGCAACTCACTTCGCCGCATTATTCTGTCGTCTATTCCGGGCGCTGCCATTACCGCCGTTAAAATCGACGGTGTTCCTCATGAGTTCTCAACAATTGAGGGCGTCAAAGAGGACGTGGTGAACATTTTGCTTAACCTCAAGCAAATCCGCTTTCAGATGGCAACGGATGAACCGCAGACGGTCACTTTGACGGCAAAAGGACCTGCGATCATCACCGCAAAAGACATCACCCTCCCGGGACAACTGACTGTCCTTAACCCGGATGCACCCATCGCCGAGCTGACCGGAAAGAAAGAGCTCTCCATCGAGATGCATGTTGAAAAAGGTCTCGGATATGTTCCGAAGGAAAACTTACACCGTGATCGTGTTGAAATCGGCACGATTGTGCTTGATGCCGCGTTTACACCGATTCGTCGCGCAACCTACGAGGTAGAAAACATGCGCGTCGGTGATCGAACCGATTTCAACCGCATCAAACTTTTCATTGAAACTGACGGCACCATTGCTCCGCGCGAAGTGCTTGAGCGCTCAATCAACACAATGATCCAACAGCTCCGCGCCATCGTCGGCTTTCAGGAAGAAAGCTTTGAAGAAGAGGCTGTTCAGGAAATCCGCGGCACCGATGAGTCAGCGGGTGGAGACCACGCAGCAGACGCAAGCGAGGACGCAAAGGAATTTCTCAAAACACGCATTGAGTCACTCAGTCTTTCAACACGAACCGAAAACGCACTGACCAGTGCAAACATCCGAACTGTCGGCGGGCTCGTACGAAAGAAAGAGGCTGATTTGCTCGAAGTAGAAGGTCTCGGAGACAAGGGTCTGCAGGAAATTCGCCGTGCCCTTGCTAATTATGGTATTATCCTCCGGCAATAATCACAGTGTAATCACACGCTATGCGACACGGTAACGTACAACGAAAATTCGGACGGGAAAAAGATCAGCGGGAAGCGCTCATGCGTTCTCTTGCGTCTTCACTCATTCTGCACGGGACCATGCAGACCAACCTTGCCCGCGCAAAGGAAATTCGACCGTACGTTGAAAAGCTCGTGACTAAGGCAAAAAACCCGACTGTCGCCGTACGCCGCGCCCTCATTGCCACACTCGGCACGACAAACCACAAAGTCACCGACAAGCTCATTGAACGCGCAAAGACATACATGGAGCGTGCGGGCGGATACACACGAATCACCAAGGTTGAGACACGCGCCAGCGATGCCGCGCCGCAGGGAGTAATTGAATTTATATAATATTTGTATGAAGACACTTGACGCACAAAACAAAAAAATGGGACGCCTTGCTTCTGAAATCGCCCGCATTCTGCAGGGAAAGGACGGTGCTTCATACGCACGAAACACGCACCCGAAGCAGGAAGTGAAGGTAATCAACGTGTCTAAAATGGATATCCCGCCCGCAAAAATGCGTCAGAAGACATACTCACACCACACAGAGTACCCCGGAGGATTCCGACGTCAGACATTGGAAGCGGTTGTTGTGAAAAAGGGGTACGGCGAAGCGCTCCGCAAGGCGGTACGCGGCATGTTGCCCGACAACAAACTCCGCGCGCAGATGTTGAAACTCTTAACGCTGGAAGAATAATCATGACTACAGAAACAAAAACAAAAAAGAAAGACGGACACTACTTTGAGGCTATCGGCCGACGGAAAGAGGCGCACGCCCGTGTTCGGCTTATTCCGAATCACAAAGGAGCCGTGACGGTAAACGACAAACCGTACAAGGAATATTTTCCCGTTCCCGACGTGTACCACAGCATCACTGATCCTCTGACCGTTGTTGAGATGAAGGAAGCAACAATCACTGCGAAGGTTGCCGGCGGAGGTATCCGCGCACAAGCGGAGGCAATCCGACTCGGTGTTGCCCGCGCACTTGTCCTTTTCAATGCAGAATTACGAGGTGCCCTCAAGGCAGCCGGTTACCTCAAGCGTGACGCGCGCAAAGTTGAACGAAAGAAACCGGGACTTCGCAAGGCACGCCGCGCACCTCAGTGGAG
>CAZVYH010000004.1:1663-4097 GCA_964631485.1 uncultured Candidatus Saccharibacteria bacterium | reverse complement strand
CTATGACACACCACAAAAAAGATACTTCTGAGCCCGAAATCAACACCAACGAAGTTACGTTTGAAGATGTAGAGTCAGAAGGTACTTCGTCTTTTCATGCGAAAGACACCAAAACCCTTCGTGAGGAGTTGAAAGCGTGCCAAAAAGAGCGACAAGAGTATCTCGAAGGCTGGCAACGCGCAAAAGCCGACCTTATTAACTTCAAAAAGGAAACTGACGCCAACCGCAGAAAAACGGTGTCGCTTGCCACGGAAGATGTCATTACCGAATGCATACCCGTACTGGACAGTTTTGATATGGCATTCCAAAACACTGAAAGTTGGAATCAGGCTCCGGAAAATTGGCGCCGCGGCATTGAATATATTTACAATCAATTTCTTTCCATACTCGCGAATCACGGCGTTACCCAACTTGCACCGGTCGGAGAACAATTTAACCCGCACGAACACGACTGCGCCGAGACAGTTTCTGTTGACACTCCCGAGCAGGAGGGTAAAATCGTCTCCGTCATACAAAAAGGGTATCAACTGCACGATAAATTAATTCGTGCACCGAAAGTTCGTGTCGGTCATTATGAGCATTCATTATCAGACAACTAAGCACACATCATATGGGAAAAGTACTTGGCATTGATCTTGGAACGACAAACTGCGCAATGGCGGTTATTGAAGGAGGGGAGCCTCGTATCGTCGAAAACAACGAAGGAGGACGCACGACGCCATCTGTTGTTGCCATTTCAAAGACGGGCGAACGGCTCGCCGGTCTTATTGCACGCAGACAGGCGGTTACCAATCCGAAAAACACCATTTACGGCATCAAGCGCCTCATGGGACACCGTTTTGACGAAGAAACCGTCAAAAAAGAGAAAGCGGCGGTGCCTTTTGAAATCGTACAAACCGATGACGGGGGCGCAGGTGTCAAAATGAACGACAGTGTATATCGCCCTGAAGAAGTGTCCGCGATGATTCTCTCAAAACTCAAAGCCGACGCTGAAGCAAAGTTGGGTGAAACGATCACCGAAGCGGTTATTACCGTGCCCGCATACTTCAATGATTCACAGCGCAAAGCGACAAAGGACGCCGGCAAAATCGCAGGGCTCGATGTAAAGCGCATCATCAACGAACCGACCGCAGCCGCACTCGCATACGGATTCAATAAACGAAAAAATGAACAGATTGTCGTCTTTGACTTCGGAGGAGGAACATTTGATATCTCCGTCCTTGAAGTGGGAGATGATGTTGTGGAAGTAAAAGCGACGGGAGGAGACAGTCACCTCGGCGGACGCGACATTGACCAAAAAATTGTCCGCTACATTGTTGATGAATTCAAAAAAGAAAGCGGTATTGATATTTCAAAAGACCCGCTCGCGTTGCAGCGATTAGATGAAGCGGCAGAAAAAGCAAAACACGAACTTTCCACGACAACCGACACCGAAATCAATATTCCGTTCATCACGTCGGACAACTCGGGCCCACGACACCTCTTACTTAAAATCACCCGGGCAAAACTTGAGGAAATCGCGCAGGAGTTTGTTGACCGTGCCATCACCATCACCAAACAGGTCATGGGTGATTCGCCGTTCAAAGTCACCGACATTGACGAAGTAGTGCTCGTGGGAGGACAGACGCGCATGCCGGCGATTCAAAACGCCGTCAAAGCGTTCTTCGGTAAAGAACCGAACCGCAGCATCAATCCTGACGAAGTGGTCGCCGTCGGCGCCGCAATTCAGGCCGGTATTCTCCAAGGAGACGTGCGTGACGTGCTCTTGCTTGATGTGACACCGCTTAGCTTAGGTATTGAAACACTCGGAGGTGTCGCGACAAAGCTGATTGATAAAAACACGACGATTCCCGCAACAAAGTCGCAGATTTTCTCGACTGCGTCCGACAACCAAACATCAGTTGAAATTCACGTCGTGCAAGGCGAACGACCGATGGCCGCGGATAACCGCACGCTCGGACGTTTCATTTTGGACGGTATTCCGCCGTCACGCCGAGGCATGCCGCAAATCGAAGTGTCTTTTGATATCGATGCAAACGGTATTTTCACCGTAAAGGCAAAGGATAAAACCTCAGGTAAGGAACAATCCATCAAAATTGAAGGAAGCGGTGCTCTCTCAGATGACGATATCAAGCGCATGCAGGCAGATGCTGAAAAGCACGCCGACGAAGACAAGAAAAAGAAGGAGCTTGCGGACGCACGCAACAATGCCGACGGGCTCATTGCAACCGCAGAGAAAGCACTCGCGGATGCAGGAGATAAAGTACCTGCTGAAACAGCGACAGGAGTTCGTAGTAAAATAGACGCGCTCAAAAAAGCGCTTGAAGGCACTGATGTTGCTCCTATTACAACCGCAACAAACGAACTTTCAACTGAAATGCAAAAAATCGGTGAAGCAATGAGTAAGGCGGCTCCGGAACAGGAAGCTCCTAAG
>CAZVYH010000004.1:0-1563 GCA_964631485.1 uncultured Candidatus Saccharibacteria bacterium | reverse complement strand
ATGTCCAAAGATTATTACAGTGTACTTGGAGTTGAACGGAATGCGTCAAAGGACGAGATTAAAAAGGCGTTCCGCAAACTCGCGCACGAACATCACCCTGACAAGAAAGGCGGCAACGAAGCGAAGTTTAAGGAAATCAACGAGGCATATTCCGTACTCGGGGACGACAACAAACGCATGCAGTACGATCAGTACGGCAGTGCATTCGCTAACAACGCGGGCGGAGGCGCCCAAGGATTCTCCGGGTTTGAAGGTTTTGACTTCTCTCAGTTCACGCAGGGACAAAACGGCGGAAACTTTGAGTTTGATCTCGGTGATATTTTCGGCGACGTGTTCGGCATGGGACGCAACAAAACCCGAAGAGGACGCGACGTATCAATTGACATAGAGTTGTCGTTTAAAGAATCCGTGTTCGGCACGGAACGGAAGGTGCTCGTCACAAAAAATACCACCTGCAGCGTTTGTGGAGGTGGCGGAGGTGAACCGGGCAGTCCGAAAGAAGTGTGCGCGACCTGCAACGGCAAAGGAAAACTGCGCGAAACAAAAACATCGTTGTTCGGGACATTTCAGACCGTCACCACCTGTGCCACCTGTCACGGACGCGGAGAAAAACCGAAAACCGCGTGTCACAAATGTAAAGGTGCTGGTATCGTAAAAGAACAGGAAGAAGTACGCATCAATGTGCCTGCGGGCATTGAAGACGGTGAGATGATTCGTATGTCGGGACGTGGAGAAGCCATTCAGAACGGTTCCGCGGGCGATTTGTACATCAAAGTGCACGTCACACCACACAAAACGTTCATCAAAGAGGGAAGTGATCTGCTCATGAACCTCCACCTCAAGCTTTCGGACGCGCTTGTCGGCGTTGTGAAGACCATTGAAACACTGGACGGCTCCATTGATGTAACCGTTCCCGCAGGCGTAAAGCCGGGACAAATTTTGCGCGTGAAAGGGAAGGGTGTGCCGTACGGAGAAAACAAACGCGGTTCACTGCTCATCACCGTTACGTTTATCATGCCCGACAAACTCTCCAAACACGCAAAAGAACTTATCGAAGAACTAAGAAAAGAGGGGTTGTAAAAAATTACATGACCATACACGGCGGATTTGATTATCAAGGAAAACATTACAGTCTGGAATACGATGACTGTGATAATTTTTCAACTCTGCCTGACGAGCTCTGTAACCAAATTTACGGAGCATGTTTTTACGAAGGAAAAATGCTTATTGTGCAGGAAGGGTCCGACTTGCATTGGAAGTTTATCGGCGGTACGCGGGAAAAAGGAGAGACCATCGAAGAAACACTGGTACGCGAAGTGCTTGAAGAATCCAATATGGATGTGCTCGAACAGAAACCAATCGGTTATCAAATAGGCACTAGCCCCGACGGACAGGTCGGATATCAGCTTCGCAGTTGGTGCAGGGTACAACCGCGGGGACCGTTTGTAGCTGACCCCGCAGGAAGCGTTAAGGCAATCAAACTTATCGACCCCTTGGAGTGCAAAAAATATTTTGACTGGGGTGAAATCGGTGACCGCATTATTGAACGCGCGATGGAAATTG
>CAZVYH010000003.1:48728-50257 GCA_964631485.1 uncultured Candidatus Saccharibacteria bacterium | reverse complement strand
AAGGAGTTTGAAAAAATTAATCAAGGGGTTGTACGAGGTGAAGGTGACGGCATCAACGAAATTCTTGTCACAAGTTACGCCGCCACAGATTTTCCAACACAAGCCCAGGAGGAAGAAAATTGTAAAGAAGAACAGAGGTTAAACCCACAACTGTCACCGGAAGAGGTGTGTGCACTCCCTTCTATTACTCAGGAAGATATCATTGAGGAAGAGACGGCGATTCGTACAGGAGCTATCGGAGATGAAGTTTCCACGGTGTATAAAGGTTTTCCTAAGGGAACGATTATAGAAACGAAAGGTGTTCGTGGAATACGCGGCCTCTGGTTTTCACCAGATACGGGTGATTATATTGCTTCGTTTACAACCTATACCAAGGCGGAAGAGCGTATCAGTATTGAAATATGGCTCGCGCAGTCAGTAACAACTTCTGAGGGGAGATCTGCATACGATACGGATTGGCGTGCCGTAGCAGAAAATGACCCACGAAACAGAGTATTAGATGAGATTATTTCAAGTTTTGAATTTTTAGAGTAATATATACATATGACAATCACTGTCGAAGACGTTAAACAATTACGCGACCGAACAGGACTCCCTCTTAATCAGTGCAAGGATGCTCTTGAAGGCGCTGGAGGTGATGTGGAAAAGGCGCTTGAACTGTTGCGCGAAAAAGGAGCGACAATTGCTTCAAAGAAATCAGGTCGTGAACTCGGCTCAGGTTCCGTACAGGCGTATATTCACAATCATGGGGCCATCGGGGCACTCGCGGAGCTTTTGTGTGAAACCGATTTTGTCGCGCGCAACGAAGAATTTCAGGCTCTCGCGAAGGATTTTGCGATGCAAATAGCGGCAACAGATGATGCAATCTTGGAAGCGGGCGCGGAAGAAATACTCAAACAGCCATTTTTCAAGAATCCTGACGTAACACTCGGGGGACTCATTGACGGCGCAGTTCAAAAATTCGGCGAACGAACACAGCTCGGACGCTTCTGTAAGTTTTCCGTGTAGCGTCCGGTGCGTGGTTCTATTCCACCATGACAGCACTCATCAGTACATTTGGCGGATCGCTCTTTCTTCTCTCATTATTTTTTGCGTTTAAGGAGTGGGAAATGAGACGAGACACAGAAACGGCGCTTACGCGTTTTTTCAGACGATACTCTCCTGCGGCTCAGGAACGTTTTATGTATCTGCGCAACGGTGTCGTGCACTTTGTTGTTCTGGTGTTTCAAACAATCAGAAGTCTCTTTTTGTATGCATTTCATACACTGCTTACATGGGGGCGTACCGCGGTGGTTGTTGTCGCCGCACACATGATTCGTGCGGCTCGCGGGGAAAAACTCGTTGCACAAGGAAAGATTTCATCAAAATACTTCAAACACCTCCACGATCACAAGAAACAGGTTAGCCCCGACGGTATCCCGCAGGGTAGTGTTACGCCGCATATGCCTCAGCGTATACAGATTCACGTGGAGACCGATAGTGGCGTTTCGCCGGAGAGCAATGTAGAATAGCGCTTACGCCGCCTTAGC
>CAZVYH010000003.1:36789-48628 GCA_964631485.1 uncultured Candidatus Saccharibacteria bacterium | reverse complement strand
AGTGGCGTTTCGCCGGAGAGCAATGTAGAATAGCGCTTACGCCGCCTTAGCTCAGTCGGTAGAGCAACACTTTTGTAAAGTGAAGGTCCCCAGTTCGAGTCTGGGAGGCGGCTCCAAAAATATACCTATCGGTGGAGAGTCGAGGTGCAAAAGCACGTCGACTCTTTTGTTAGTGGACTACCATCGAGTCTGGGAGGCGGCTCCAAAGAGAAAAACGCCATGGGGCGTTTTTTTGTTTTCACCAAAATCAAAGGTATAATCAGCACATCATGGAGCACAAGGAGTATTACCACCCGCTGACCGCGGCCATTCGTGATTTTGAACGCATTTTCCGTGCCATGGGTTTTTCAGTTGCCACAGGGCCTGAAATTGAAGACGAGTGGCACAACTTTACGGCACTTAATGTTCCTAAAGATCACCCGGCGCGTGATATGCAGGACACCTTCTGGCTTCCGGACGGTCGTGTCATGCGTACACACACATCTCCTGTGCAGGTACGATACATGGAGACACACAAGCCACCCATTCGCATTATTGTACCCGGCAAGGTGTACCGAAATGAGGCGACTGACATGACGCACGAAGCGCAGTTCTACCAACTTGAAGGATTGGTTGTTTCGGAAGATACGACACTCGCGCACTTAAAAGGTGTTCTTGAAACGTTTTTCAGAGAATTTTTCGGGGGTGCCGTTGAGGTTCGACTTCGTCCTAGTTTCTTCGGATTTACCGAACCGTCAGTTGAAGTTGATATGCGCCTGACCGGCGAACACGTTTCTCCGAAACTTCGCGATCGTTGGATTGAGGTGATGGGGGCCGGCATGGTACATCCGAACGTGCTCAATAATGCCGGTATTAACCCGAAACGCTACCAAGGATTCGCCTTCGGCGGCGGAGTGGAACGTCTCTGTATGCTCAAGTGGGGAATTGACGATGTGCGGCTGTTCCATACCGGTGATTTACGTTTAACCATGCAATTTCCTGCACAACAGTAACCCGTATGAAAGTTTCACGCGCATGGCTGCAAACATTTTTTGACACACCGATTCCTGATGCGGGGGAGCTTGAGCGTACGCTTACCTTTGGTGCATTTGAAATTGAGGGAGTAGAAAAAATCGGAACAGACACAGTGTTAGATGTAAAAGTGTTGCCCAACCGCGCACACGACTGTTTGTGTCACCGAGGTATTGCAAAGGAGTTCTCTGTTTTATGTAATATTCCTCTGTCGCGCGATCCTCTTGCGGGCGAGTTGCCTATCTTTGAACAAAGTACGGCACTCACTGTTACAGTTGAAAAAGAAAACGCATGTCCTGTGTATCAAGCGGCATATCTCCGTGGTATTACTGTTGGTCCATCGCCACAGTGGCTTAAAGAGCGACTGGAAACGCTCGGCCAGCGTTCTATTAACAACGTTGTTGATGCGACAAACTTTGTCATGCTTGAACTTGGACAACCGCTGCACGCGTTTGATGCACAAAAGTTGGGAGACGTGGACGGCAGCAAATCAATCGCTGTTCGTATGGCTCGTTCCGGGGAGAGTATTACCGTGCTCGGTGGCACACAATATGAACTTGATGAGACAATCCAGCTCATCACCGACGCGTCAGGAGATACACCGATTGCAATCGCAGGTATCAAAGGTGGTAGTCAGGCAGAAGTAGAAATGACAACGACGGATATTATTCTGGAATCTGCAAAGTTCCATCCAACACTTACACGAAAAGCATCGCAGAAATTAAAATTGCGCACCGATGCATCCTATCGTTTTGAAAACGAGATTCCTGATGAGTTGCCACTATATGCACTTCAAGCACTCGTTACTCTTATTAAAGATGTTGCAGGAGGAGAAGTTGTGGGGTACGGAGGTTTCGAGAGAGTGCGAGCAGCACTTTCATACAAAGTTGGTGTTTCATCGAATGAGGTCAACAAATTACTCGGCACAACCTTGTCAGATACTGAACTCGCAAAGATTTTTGATCGATTTACTTTCTCCTATACAAAAATAGAAAACCCACGTGACGTGATTGTGCAAAAAGCACGAAGTGTTATTGGGGCTCCATACAAACGTATGGCACGCATTCGGTATGATACTCCAGGGAGTTTTAACTGTGCGACCCTAACTGCATGGTGTGCGATTGAAGCTGGGTACTCACTCGGTGTAGCGCGTATAACTATTGATCAGTTTGCATATCTTGACGAAATTAATGAAAGTGAACTACAACCGGGCGATTTTGTATTTACCAACACTGAAGTGGTGCGCACTATTGACGGAGAAAATTATTCTCCGACCCTGGGCAGAATGGTCAAAGATGAAGCAATTCGTACAAAGACACTTGAATTTTTACCAGGAAAGGATATTGGACATGGTGTAGATCATGTGGGTATTTATGCTGGTGACGGAAAAATCATTCACGCTTCGTCTGGCCTTGGTGGAGTTGTTGAAGAAGAGTTTTCGACAAGCGCTACGTTTGCAAAAGAAAAATGGTATCGACGACTTGTGACGGACACCTCACCACGCTTCTCAATCACTGTTCCTTTTGAGCGTGTAGACATTCGCTTTCCTTCAGATGTATTTGAAGAGATTGGACGCGCATACGGGTATGAACACATCCCAGCACAACAACTACCAGTACTTCTAACCTCTCCAGAAACGAATCCAGTCTTCTTAAGTATGGAAACTGTGCGCGGTGTTCTCGCTGACCTCGGATTCTTGGAGGTGTATTCGTATACACTGCGAGAAAAAGGCGATATTCAATTAGCTAATGCCATGGCCAGCGATAAGGCGTTTATTAGGAACACACTTGCCCCAGGTGTTGTAGAAGCACTTGCAAAGAATGAGTACTACGCACCACTCCTCGGTCTCTCAGATGTAAAGATTTTTGAAATTGGAAATGTGTTTAATGTAGAGGGTGAACATTTACATGTGTGCCTTGGTGTGCGACCTCTTGCAAAAGCTAAAAAATCAGAAAAAACAAACGCAGCACTTCTTGAGGCAAAAGAAAAAATTGAACAGGCGCTTGGCGTTGATGTTAATGAATATACTAATGAGGAAACACTTGAATTTGATCTTGGTATTATTGCGGATTCAAAAATAGTTGCACGGCCAGTCTTTCCAGTAGTTGCGCACGATATTCAGTACACTCCTGTTTCAACATACCCATTCGTATTGCGTGATATTGCCGTATGGATTCCCGACGGTGCGGGAACAGGAGAGGATATCGTTGCTCTTGTGCAGGAAAAGGGCGGTTCTGTTTTTGTTCGCGCCGATTTGTTCGACACGTTTGCAAAGGAGGGAAAAACGTCATATGCGTACCACCTTGTTTTTCAGTCGCATGAAAAGACACTTTCTGATGAAGAAATTAACATCATCATGCAGGCAATTACTGACGAGCTGAACAGTAAAGAAGGATGGAGTGTTCGGTAGTTTGTGTACAGAAGTGTATGTAAAAACGAAAGCGGCCCGGGGGCCGCTTTTTGGTTCTGTGTTCGTCAAAGGGGACGCTAGATGAGGAGTGTCATCTCCTCGGTCCAGGGCGCGTTGTCGGTGCCGAACACCTCGATCTGGATGTAGAGGAGTGATCCGTCCATGTGGGTGTCCACGCGAACGTGAGAGTACCCCTTCTTGAGGTGCGTCTTCAGGAACTCCCGGACGCACGTCTGGACAAGGGGCGAGCCTTTGTGGGGGATGTCGTTGATGAGCTCGGTGAGCTCCGTCTCCAAGCTTCGGTTGAGTGTGAACGGCAGCGCCATCATTAGCAAGTCTCCTCTCGCGTACGTTATCCTCGGAAACACTACATTTCAATGTGAATAATGTCAATTTTTAAGGTGTTTTTGTACACATAGTTTTTCATAAAAACCCTTTATTTTTGAAGCGTTTTTTGCTATACTGATACGGTAAAAAGAAGCATTTTCAGACCCTCTATGCCCAAGAAACCAGAGCCAAAAAACGGACAAAAAGAATCCTCATATACAGCCTCAGACATCACTGTCTTAGAGGGTCTTGATCCGGTGCGTAAGCGCCCCGGCATGTACATCGGCACAACGGGCCCCGACGGATTGCATCACCTCATTACCGAAGTGTTTGATAACTCGCGGGATGAAGCGATGGGCGGGTTTGCGAATGATATTGAAATCGTTCTTCTTCCCGGCGCGTGTGTTCGCGTGACCGACAACGGTCGCGGTATTCCGGTTGATAAACATAAACAAACAGGCGTCTCCGCTCTCGAAACGGTTATGACGACACTCCACGCAGGAGGAAAGTTCGGCGGTGACGGATACAAAGTGTCAGGAGGTTTGCACGGTGTCGGTGTATCAGTCGTGAATGCGCTTTCTTCGTACATGCGCACTGATGTCTATCGCGACGGGGGGCACTACATGCAGGAGTATCGGCAAGGCAAACCGAAAAGCAATGTAAAAAAATTGGAAAGTTCCGATCTGCGGGGGACGACCCAGACATTTCAGGCGGATGCGGAGATTTTTCCGGAAATCATATATAGCTGGGAAAAAATAGTAAACCACATGCGTCAGCAGGCGTACCTGGTGCGCGGGCTTCGTATCGCGGTTATTGACGCTCGGAATATTGATGCATCTGTCGACTTTAACAGCGTTATGTATGTGCGCGAACTCGGTCTGGAAGCGCCGTCAATGACATTCTATTTTGAAGGCGGGCTTGTGTCGTTCATTCGTCACCAGAATGAATTTCAAAAATCACTCCACAAGACGATTTTTTACGTGGAGAAAGAGCAAGACTCCGTGGATGTTGAAGTCGCACTGCAATACGTTGATGATGTGACGGATCACATTTACGCATTCGCAAACAACACCTACAACAGCGAAGGGGGAACGCACATTACCGGATTTAAAACGGCGCTGACTCGAACACTGAACACATACGCGAAGAAAACCAATATTTTAAAGGAGTCAGACGGACCTTTTTCAGGAGACGATGTGTTAGAGGGTCTGTCGGCCGTTGTGTCCGTTAAACTTCGAGAGATTCAATTCGAGGGACAAACAAAGGCAAAACTAGGATCCATGGAAGCGCGCGGAGCCGTAGAAACGGCCTTCGGAGACGCATTTACCATGTTTCTTGAAGAACACCCGGAAGAAGCACGTGCAATCATCAGCAAAGTCGTTCTTGCTTTGCGTGCCCGCAAGGCGGCCAAAGCGGCTAAGGACAGCATTTTACGAAAAGGTGCACTTGAAGGAATGACGCTCCCCGGAAAACTTGCCGATTGTCAGACAAAAGATGCGGAGGAGTCGGAGCTCTTTATTGTGGAAGGTGAATCAGCCGGAGGTACTGCCAAGACGGGGCGTGACCGTCGCACGCAGGCGATTTTGCCTTTGCGCGGGAAAATCCTCAACGTTGAACGTGCCCGTTTGGATCGCATGCTCGGCTCAGAGCAAATTAAAAATCTTGTCATCGCGCTTGGTACCGCGATTGCGGACACATTTGATATTTCAAAACTCCGTTATCACAAAATTGTAATTGCGACAGATGCTGACGTTGACGGTGCACACATCCGCACGCTCTTGCTTACGTTGTTTTACCGATATTTCAAACCGTTAATTGAAGGTGGTTTTATCTACATCGCTCAGCCGCCGCTCTACAAAGTAAAGAAGGCAAAGGACATTCACTACTTCTATACCGAAGAAGAAAAGAATGCGTTTCTAAAAAAAGAAGGCATTGACGCTAATGATGTTGAGGATGAGGGTGTGCGTGGCGGAGAGGAGGGAGGGGAAGGCGAGGAATCTTCAGAAGAGGAAGTTGAGGAGGTGAGAGAGAAAAAAGAAACAAAGACGGCAAAACTTTCCATCCAACGATACAAGGGTCTCGGAGAAATGAATGCGGACGAACTGTGGGAAACAACCATGGATCCCGCCCGGCGTATTTTGAAGCAGGTTGCGATTGAAGATGCGCAAGAGGCTGACCGTATCTTTGACATTCTTATGGGAACGGATGTCCCATCACGTAAGTCGTTTATTCAAAGCAACGCAAAGCTTGCGAATATTGATATCTAACAGGTTGGTTTTTTCCGCCAGGTTTGTTCTGGATAGGGGAAATATTGACTCTTTTTTATTTTATGCTACTCTTTATGCGGAGTATAGCCGCGGCTTGTCATCGCAATTGAGCGAACTAAAGCCAAGGCAAAAAGGAGAAAGAAGATGAGCAAGAGGGAATGGGTCACCGTGGGGCGCGCCGCCCTGGACGAGCTCCCCAACGGGAGCATCGTCCTGAGGGGCGTCCTCGACCCGGGGTCGCTCCAACACCTCCAGATCGCTGCGTACCAGCGGGAGGTGTCGCCGTTGTCGAGTCTCGGCGAGATCGTCGAGGCGTTCCGCAACGGCGGACGTGTCCCGGACATCGAGCTGGGCATGCGCGGGCAGAACTACACGGAGAAGGACGGACTGGTCCTCTTGAAGGATCCCGTCTTCATCGTGGACGGACTGCAGCGGGTTTCGGCCGCGCTGCATCTGCTCGGGATCGACGGCGGAAACCCGCCGCATCTGGGTGCGATGGTGCACTTCTCGACCACCGAGGCGTGGGAGCGTGATCGCTTCCGCATCCTCAACACGAGCAGGACCAAGGTGTCCCCCAACGTGTTGCTGAGGAACCTCGAGGACGAGTTCCCGGCAATCGCCGACCTCATCAATCTGTCGAGCGAGCGCACTTTCGTGCTCGGCGGGCGGGTGAGCTGGGGGCAGCGCATGCAACGTGATCAGCTGATCACGGCGCTGGGGTTCCTGAAGGCGGTCGGGCAGCTGCACGCGCATCTCGGCGCCGGCCGCGGGAACCAGTACTACGAGCTCGCGCGCGGTGTCAACACCATCCGTGAGCGCATCGGGCGGAACCGCTTCCGTGCCAACATCCGGCGCTTCTTCGAGATCGTCGACGAGTGCTGGGGCATCCGCCGCGTGGTGTACAAGGAGGGTGCCGCGCAGTTGCGCACCACGTTCCTGATGTGCCTGGCTCGGCTCTTCTCCAACCACCTGGATTTCTGGAAAGGGACGGAGGAGTTCGACTTCTTCGTCGAAGCGCCCCTCGTGCGCAAGATCGCACTCTTCCCGGTGCAGGATCCGGAGGTGTCGCGCCTCGCCAGCACCAGCGGCAAGGCGCGGGAGATTCTCTACTCGCTGTTGACGGACCACGTCAACAGCGGCAAGCGGAGCCGCCGTCTCAAGCCGCGCGAGTTCGTCGACCCCGTCGAGGACGGGGATGACGACAACCAGAACGGCGATACGGAGGAGTAGAACAACAGATCTCTTCAAGTGTTCCTTTGTCTCGGCCCCCGGCACCACAGTGTGCCCGGGGGTCTCTTTTTATACGGAGTTTTGTGGGGGGTTGACAAAAGCACTTTGAAGATATATAATCGTCCATGTCAAATAGTGATGGTAAAAAATGGCTTAACCAAGCCGACAGATTTAATTTTTGGATAAATAAAAATGTAACTTATTAAAAATATATGGAACTTCTTTCAGTATCAAAACAGCCAAAATACAAAGATCTCGGCATTAAGGTGTTGAGTGTTATTGGTGGTATCGCTGTCATTGCCGGAGTTGTATGGGTTGGTGCCCGTGGCTTGGTGCTTTTTCCGAATGTCGGAAGTACGCTCGCAAACGCGGTTGCCGGCATTCAGGCACTTTTTATTCCCGCCGAACGTATTGTTGTGTCTACTGTTGACAGTCAGATTGTCGTGAACAAACCGTTTACGCTGACATGGGAACACCGTGGTAAGGACACAGAGGGTTCATACACGCTTATGTACGGATGTGCTGACGATGTACACCTCGCACGACGTGTTGCAGGACAGAACACAACACTCTTTTGTAATACACCCGTTCCGATTATGGAGAATGAAACAGAAATGACCTTTGTTCCGGTGGGTGTTGTAAGCGGAGCAACAACGGTTTCTATTTCAATTCGTTACACAGAAAATAACAGTTCGGTAGTTTCTCAGGAGGGTGTTCTGTCTCTCTTGGTACAAGACGCGTATCTTGATACCGCAACAAGTACAACGACAACCACAACTTCCGGAACAACTACTACACAGACAACAACACAAACAACAGGAGGTTCCACCGGCACTGCCGTCGGTCAGACGATTACCGTTCCGGTTGCCGTTTCTCCCTTCTCTGATCCGAACGGAAAACCGGATCTTGCTCCCCGTGTGATTGCGTTTGGTCTTGTAGATGCTAAGACGGGAAAATTTACGGAGGTAGATGAAATTCCTTACAAACTTCCGTCAGGGAAGCGTGGGGCAATTAAATTTGAAATTCGAAACGACGGAACAAAAGAATCCGGGAAGTGGAAATTTGAAATGGAACTCCCCACGTCACCGGCGTATACCTACTCGTCGAAAGAGCAACAAACACTCTTCCCGGGTGATCGCATTGAGTACGTCATCGGGTTTGACCGCGTACGAAGGGCGGATGAGGACGACTACCGTATTGAAGTTGATCCTTCGGACAAAATTGACGAAACAAATGAGCGAAACAACAGAGTCTCCGGCACGATTGAGATTGACCGGTAAGGGGAGTACTCTAGATCCGTCTTATAAGTAGTAGATACCGTTCCTTGGGGTACCCCGGAGGAACGGTATTGACTTTATAATAAAAAATGTTATTATAAAGAAACGAATAACAATGCGTATGGAAGGCAATATTTCACGGACAACCAAAGAAAATCCTCAATTCCAGGGTATGCTGGGCGCTTTTTTGATGCTCGTGAAAGAACAACCGATTCTTGTCGGCATTTTGTGGAGCGGTTTTTTTGTCGTCTTACTAGGTCTTTCTCTGGCGCTTGGTTTGATGCCAAAACTTGATACAGACACCCCAAGTATTGTGTCGGCAAGTACAACCCCCGTTTCCGTTCAGACGCATGTTACGCAGGGAGACAGTACACCGGTGCGAATTATTATTGAGCGAATCGGTGTGGATACTCCGATAGTCATTCCGGAAAGTCGTGACATAGATGATCTTAATACTGCACTGCTCAGCGGTGTTGTGCGGTATCCGGGATCGGGCGATTTGGATGATGTAAGCAATATGTTTCTTTTCGGTCACAGTACCGGTTTTCGCGTCGTGCAAAATGACGCATTCAAGGCGTTCAACGGACTCAAAGATGTTCAGGAAAATGACCTTATTCGCGTGCAATCAAAGACTAAGGAATACGTCTACCGTGTGACGAAGTTGTCCTTGGTGGACGCGGAAGAGGCACTGGTGACATTTTCACAGACAAGTAAAAAATTGACGCTTTCAACCTGTAACGTCTTCGGTCAGAAACAGGAACGGTACGTCGTTGAAGCGGATTTTGTAGGAAGTTATGACATTGGTACAGAGTCGGAAGGAGGTATTGACTTTTAATTTTTAAGAATGTATAATAAACTGTCTAAAATAATAATAAAAACGGGTATGCAAACAACAATTACACAAACAATTCGACGTAATCTCTTGACGACGGGGGTGTCTCTACTCCTTGTCGCCTCTGTTGTTGTGCCGGGCGCAATGTTCGCACAACTGACACAAGAGGATGTCGTTCAAGGAGAAACGACCGATAGCGTAAAAATTGCCGCCGAAACTGTTTCTGAAGATACAACGGTCGCCCCTCCGGTGATTGTTCCTCCTGAAGATACGGATCCCGGAATTCCAGGAGAGCCGGCTATTGAAGAAGACCCTGACCCGTGTGCAACGCCGACCACTGAAGATGAGTTTCGCGCAGTCCGCGATAAAATGAGCCGTTGGGATTGGAACCTTCAAGAAGGAAAGCACACCATCCGAAACAACGACACCGTATGTTCATGGCCCGTCGGCATGAAGGTTTTTAAGGTATATGACGAGGGAGATCCGCAGGCGGGACAGACGCTCTATGACCACCAATACGCGGTTCTTGCTCCCGGTCAGACGATGACGTTTGATTTGGACGTGCCGTCTTGTCGGTACCAGCTTGATTCTTTGATTTTCCCGGAAGCACCATATACATCAGCAAAGCTTCTTCGTGGAGAAATTAACAACGCTCTCCCTGTCTGTCCTCCGGTAACGACGGAATGTGTTCCGAATCCGAGCGCCGACCTTCGTGGTCCTGATGGCACGCCGTTTAACCCCTTTGTTGCGACACAAATCAACATCACACAAGGGCAGGCAATGGTCAGTGTCAAAAACTTTTCTGACAACTGTTCGTATGATGTTCACCTTGCCGCGTATGAAGTGTTCTACACATATCCGCACCCGTTGTTCATCAGCTCTCAACAGCTTTTTGACAGCGACTCTACAACTATCGGACCCGGACAGACCGTCTCTCTCGGAGCCGAACTTCCCGACTGTGCGTATCAAGTAGACCTTTTTGAGGGTCCGTATGTACCACAGACGAACCCTGATCTCGGCGGTCCCGGCTCTGCACACCCTAGCCTCACGAATCTCGACTGGATCGTGAATGACACAGGGCTTCCATTGTGTGGTGTTGATGAAGATCCCGCATATCTACGTGTTGTGAAAACTGTCATCAACAACGACGGCGGGACACGGCAAGTATCCGACTTCCATTTGTTTGTTAATGACACACAAGTGGTGAGCGGTGTTGTAAATGAATTTCCTGTCGGTGTTTATTCTGTACACGAAGACCAGCTTCCGGGTTATACCGCAAGCATCTGGGGCGGTGACTGTTCCGCAAACGGGACAGTGACGCTTGTTGCAGGACAAACAAAGACCTGCACCATCACCAACAACGACATCCCGACACCTCCGAACCCCGCATATTTGACGGTCATCAAGACAGTCATCAATGACGACGGCGGAATCAAACAAGTGGCGGATTTTCATTTGTACGTCGGCCAAACATCAGTGGTAAGCGGGGCGACAAACCAATTTCCTGCCGGTACGTACACAGTTCGTGAAGACCAGCTTCCCGGCTACACTGCCGGCATCTGGGGCGGTGACTGTGCTGCAAACGGAACCGTGACTCTTTCCGCGGGACAGAGCAAAACGTGTACGATTGTAAACAATGACAACCCTGTTATTCCAAACCCCGCACAACTCAAACTCATTAAAACCGTCATCAATGACGACGGCGGAACACGACAGGTTGCGGACTTTAATCTGTACGTCGGCAATACGCTTGTTATCAGCGGTGTTGTAAATCAGTTTGCAGCAGGTGTGTACACAGTTCGTGAAGACCAGCTTCCGGGATACACCGCAGGTTCGTGGGGCGGTGACTGTTCCGCAAACGGGACAGTGACGCTTGTTGCAGGACAAACAAAGACCTGCACCATCACCAACAACGACAATCCCATTATCTCAAACCCGGCTTTTTTGAAAGTTATCAAAACAGTTATCAACGATGATGGGGGAATAAGGCAAGTTGCTGACTTTAATCTTTATGTTGACCAGGATTGGAAAGAATCTCCGGCGGTTCCGGTAAAGAGTGGCGAAGTAAATCAGTTTGCTCCTGGAGCATACAATGTGTACGAAGACCAGCTTCCGGGATACACCGCAAGCATCTGGGGCGGTGACTGTTCCGCAAACGGGACAGTGACGCTTGTTGCAGGACAAACAAAGACCTGCACCATCACCAACAACGACAATCCCATTATTTCAAACCCGGCCCTGTTGAAAGTCATTAAGACGGTTATCAACGATGACGGGGGAACAAGGCAAGTTGCTGACTTCAAACTCTATGTCGATCAAACGTGGAATGAGTCACCTTCAGTACTGGTAATCAGCGGTGAAACAAATCCGTTTGTTCCGGGCAACTACCTTGTGTACGAAGACCAGCTTCCGGGATACACCGCAAGCATCTGGGGCGGTGACTGTTCCGCAAACGGGACAGTGACGCTTGTTGCCGGTCAGACAA
>CAZVYH010000003.1:30158-36689 GCA_964631485.1 uncultured Candidatus Saccharibacteria bacterium | reverse complement strand
TGGGGCGGTGACTGTTCCGCAAACGGGACAGTGACGCTTGTTGCCGGTCAGACAAAGACCTGTACGATTACGAACAATGACAACGGCGGCGGAGGCGATGACGATGATGACGACGACGACGATGATGACGACGATGATGACGATGATGATGACACAACGAGTCACGGAGGCGGGCCACGTAAGCCAAGGGTGACCCTCTTCAGCAATCCTGAAGTTCTCGGTTCTTCCATTTCTTTGACGCAAGTTCCGTACACAGGACTTGGTACGAGCCTCCTGCAGATTTTCCTCTTTATTCTCGGTTTGCTCGCGATTTCAGGTGGTGTGACGTACGCCATTGTTCGTCGACGCTCTGACACTCATGTTATTGAAGCAGCCACACCTTCCGTGCACACGCGGTATGTGAAAGAAACAGCGCCGGTTATTGAAGACATGATTTCAGAACCCGACACGCTTTCAGCGTATGATGAGTACACATCCCGAACTGAAACAATTCCTGCGTACACTCAGTATGAAATGACACCAGAGACGCAGTTTGTTCCCGAGGCTCCCGTTGATTTACCTGTAGCACCAGCTGTTCCGATTGCCGAGGTTGTTGCGCAGTCGCCCGCAGCACGCATGGTGGCGCAGCGCGAACAATCCGTTTCTCAGAGCGCGCTCTCAACGGCACGGCTTCAGGAAGCGGCGCGCGCACACCGGGCACTTGTGTCAGATGACGGCGTGACGCTCATTGCGAACTCAGCGGAGGGTGACGAAAAGAAAGCACTGGAACGGTTGTCGCAGGTCATCGAGGTTGCAAAAACCCGATACCCGCGCGAAGACGGATGGCTTGTGTTGGACAAAGGACGTGTCCGCGAAGCGTTGTTCATCTCCGTGTTGTCAATGGTCCCCTTGTTTGTTGAGTGGATGGTTCGTGGGGAGGACAAGCATATTTTCAGCTTCCTCCGCATGCTCAAATCTCAAGAACAACCGGTCGCGGACTTCATGCGAAAAGTTGTTGCTGAACTCGACAACACGCACCGCGCACGACTGGAGGGTGCTGAAGAAAAAACAACCGTCAATCCTCACATTGCTGAAGTAACCTACCACCTTTCAAATAGCGATTTGGAAGTGATCATCAGGGAGCTCCTGCAAGGTGTTGATGAGCGGTATGATTCGGCCTATACCTCAGTTCGCCTCGCACTTGTCCGTGTTCTTGATGTGATTAAAGAACGTCAATTTACACGCATCGGAGGCGCATATAGTTTCTCTCAAAACCAGGAAGCATAATAATACTTCCCGGCCTATGACACGGCAAAGCCCGCCTCAGGCGGGTTTTGCGTTTGGGGGTACTTTGTGCTATAGTTGCGGGTACAAATCTGGTGCCGCTCTCGGCAGTGATGTCTGTGTGGTTTCCAGTTTTATTGGCGACGTAGAGCGAGTGAAATAAAAATGTACGCATTTTCATTTCCGAGCCGAGGAGCCAATACAGGGTTTGATACCCTTTATTAGTGGTAATTTCTCTTGACATGACGAACTCACAAAAAGGAGGAGCAGGTGTAACTATCCTCATCATTGTTGTTCTTCTCATTCTCGCCGGTGTTCTCTTCTTCACAAACAAGAAAGATGCATCTGACGTTATCGTGGACACAACAACAGTAGGGACAACAACTGACGTTGTTGCAACTACAAGTGATGACGCAGCGGTTGACACAACCGTTGAAGCAACAACCTCTTCAACAACAGCACTGTAATTTTGTTGTTTCAAAACACCACCCGGAAACGGGTGGTGTTTTGTTTTTCTCTGTGGTAGTCTGCCTAGTGCTATGACGGGTATTTCAGGATTACTCCTACAAAAATTGGCGCAGAAACAACTTGAAGGGTTGCCCCCCGAGCAACGTGCCATGTTTATGCGTATGCTTGAAAAAAACCCCGACTTATTCATGCAGATTGCGCAAGAGGTTCAGGAAAAGATGGCTTCGGGTGTGGAGCAAATGGCTGCAGCGCAGGAGGTGTTTTCATTGCACGAGAGTGAACTGCGCGCGCTTATGCAGGATTCAAACTAGTATGGGACTTTCACTCGGCATTGTCGGTCTCCCAAACGTCGGCAAGTCGACGCTCTTCAATGCGCTCACGCGTCAGAGTGTTGATGCGGCTAACTATCCGTTTTGCACGATTGATCCGTCGGTTGGTGTGGTGCGTGTTCCTGATGAACGTCTTGCTATTCTCTCAACGTTCTCGCAGTCAAAAAAAACAATTCCCGCCGCTGTTGAATTTGTGGATATCGCCGGGTTGGTGAAAGGTGCATCTGAAGGGCAGGGGTTGGGAAACCAGTTTCTCTCACACATCCGCGAGGTAGATGCCATTGTTCAGGTGGTGCGTATTTTTGAAAACAATGATGTTATTCATGTGTCGGGAACCATTGATCCGGTACGTGATATTGAAGTTATCAATTTGGAGCTTGTGCTTGCTGATTTGCAGACGGTGACGAAGCGGCTGGGGAGTGTTGAAAAGGAAGTCCGCAGCGGATCCAAAGATGCCGTTGTTGAAAAAGAGGGTCTTGAAAAGGTTAAGGCGGTGCTTGAAGCGGGCGCATTTGCCCGGACAGCGGTGCTCTCTGAAGAAGAGTTTGAGAAGGTGAGCTTGCTCACCCTCCTCACTATGAAAAAGATGCTCTACGCGCTCAATACGCAGTCAGGAGGGACAAATTTAGATGAACTGAAAGATGAACGCTGGAATGCACTGCTCTCATTTTTTGAAAAAGAAAAGGCGGTGTGGGTGGTTGTTGACGCAAACACTGAATCGGATTTGAAAGACATGGAGCACGACGAGCGCGTCGCAATGCGCACGGAACTCTCTGTTCGGGGCGGTATCGATGATTTAATTGTTGCGGGCTACACACTGCTTGACCTCATGACGTTCCTGACAACGGGAGAAGATGAAACCCGTGCGTGGACAATTAAGCGGGGAAGTACGGCGCCACAGGCGGGCGCGGCGATTCATACGGACTTTCAGCAGAAATTTATCCGTGCGGAAGTGGTGTTCTGGAAAGACCTCATTGATGCCGGTTCGTACGCGCACGCGCGGGAAAAAGGTTTGGTGCGTACGGAAGGAAAAGAATACATCGTGAAGGATGGGGATGTGATTGAATTTAAAATCTAGTGGAACGTTAAAGGGGCCGGGAAGTCATCGCTGACTGCCCGGCCCCGTGCTGCTTTCCCTGTTCTTTCGAAGAGTAAGTTCGCGTGCGGACTCTCTGGTTCGGATCATGGCCTCGCAGGCTTCAGTATCCGTCAGAGGAGAGGGTTCATTTGTAGTTTCGCGGCGCGAAACCCTCTCACTAGTCCACAAAGCGCCTACTTCCTATCGCGCACGGGCTCTCCTTGCGGGGTTGTCCTGACCTGTTGGCAGGGCTTCCTCTCGGTGTGGGTGCCTCCATCGTGGCGATTCACTCTTGTGGGGTTTTTTGACCAGCCCTTGCTCTTGGTAGCCAAGGGTGTCGGGTGGTCTAAACTCCTTTCTGAGCCAGGGTTGTTGTTGTGCGGGGGCTACGCGAGCGCCCGCGAAGAACGACACCTTCCTGTGGCGCGTAGGGATTGAACACCTTTGGGCCACTGAAGGTACGACCAGTATAGCAGGGTATGTTTTTTTGTCAAGCTTTTTGTAAAAGGTACCTTTGAGAACCCCTTTCGTCGGGTGGTGGTATACTTGGGGCATACTACTAATCCTATACGTATGGAAACAACAACAAACAGACCGAAAATGACACCGAAGGACTTTTTTATGTATCTCGGTGCTGCAATAACACTCTATGCATCGGCAGGCGCTCTTGTAGGTCTTCTGTTCAGCATTATCGGCATACTTCTTCCGGACGCACTTAATCCGCAACCTATGTCTTCATGGTCAACAGGCGGTATGCGTTTCGCTATTTCAACACTTCTCGTTGCGTTTCCGTTGTACATTGTGTTGTCATGGCTTATCCGGAAAGATATTGCGCACGATATTCACAAATATCAACTCTCAATTCGTCGGTGGTTTATTTACTTCACGCTCTTTATCGCGGGGGCCGCAGTTGCGGGTGATATCATCGCGCTTGTAAATACATACCTGAGCGGGGAAATTTCCGGACGATTTATTTGGAAAATGCTCGCAGTCTTTGTTGTTGCCGCGGTCATCTTTGCGTACTACCTCTATGATTTACGCCGCGCAGAATCAAAAGACAGGAAGGTAAACACGATGCTTATCGTGCTTGCCATTGTCGGTGTCGTTGCGGTTATTGTGTGGGGGATACTTGTTGCCGGATCTCCGTCCGAAGTTCGGGCTCTGCGGTTTGATGAGCTCCGTGCGAACGCCCTTTCAGAACTACAGTGGCGAATTACCGAGTATTACCAAGGTCATGCTGTATTGCCGGCGACGCTGGACTTGCTTTCTGATGATATTAAGGGCTACCGCACGCCCGTTGATCCCGAAACACAGGAACCGTATGAATACACGGTGCTCAATAGCAAGTCGCTCTCGTTTGAGTTGTGTGCGGTGTTTAATCAGGCGAACATCGGCCTCCAAGGAGAAACAAAACCGGTATACGACGGGGTGATGGTTCCGGACGAAAATTTTGCCCATGATGCCGGGCGAGTCTGTTTTGAGAGAACGATAGATCCAAAAAACTATCCGCTTTTTAAACAATAAGAAGAAAGAAACCGCCCTCCGAAGTGTCATGTATAAAGGGGGGCGGTTTTCTAATCCCGTTTGTGTGGTGTACTATGTGCTTCATATGGAGATGTACGACCACAAAAACATCGAAGAGAAATGGCGTAAAAAGTGGGAGAAACAAGAGCTTTTTCGCGCACAAGATGACGACAGCCGGCCAAAGTACTACACGCTCATTGAATTTCCGTATCCTTCGGGAAACCTGCACGTAGGCCATTGGTATGCATTTTCTGTGCCGGATATATTTGCGCGGTATAAGCGCATGTGCGGTTTTAACGTGCTGTACCCGATAGGATTTGATGCGTTCGGTCTACCTGCGGAAAACGCGGCGATAAAAAACAAACTAAATCCGCGCGAGTGGACGTTGGGAAATATTGAGTATATGCGTTCGCAGTTGCGTTCCATGGGCGCGTCGTTTGACTGGTCGCGTGAAGTGGTAACGTGTGACCCGTCGTATTACACATGGACACAGTGGTTGTTTTTACAAATCTACAACAAAGGTCTTGCGTATCAGAAGGAAACGGAGGTGAATTGGTGTTCGTCGTGTAAGACGGTGCTCGCAAACGAGCAGGTGGTTGCGGGACGATGTGAGCGGTGCGACACGGAAGTTGAAAAACGTTTGATGAAACAGTGGAATCTGAAGATTACCGACTATGCTCCGCGGCTTCTGTCGGATTTAGATTCCCTGCAGTATCCGGAGGCGATCAAAGAAGCGCAGCGAAATTGGATCGGTGCATCAGAAGGAGCGGAAATAGAATTTAGAATAAAGAATAGAGAAGAAAGCATAAAAGTGTTTACGACGCGACCCGACACGTTGTTCGGTGCGACGTATGTCGTGCTTGCTCCTGAACACGAATTGGTAGAAAAATTGAAGGACCACATTTCTAATTTTTCTGAGGCACAAAAATACGCAGCAGAATCGCGGAAGAAAGCGGAGATTGACCGTATGGCCGAAGGGAGAGAGAAAACAGGGGTGAGGCTTGAAGGTGTCGTGGCGATTAATCCGGCGAACCAGGAGGAGATTCCGATATTTATTGCCGACTATGTACTTGCAACATATGGAACAGGAGCAATTATGGCGGTGCCGGCACACGATGAGCGTGACTGGGAATTTGCCAAGAGGTTTAATATTCCGATTCGGGAAGTTATTTCGGGGGGTGACGGGCACTCGGTATTTGTGGGAGATGGTGTACTTATTAATTCAGGAGAGTTCAATGGTGTATCCTCACAAGAGGCAAAAGAAAAAATAACCAAACAGGTAGGCGGGGAACTGAAGACAACGTACCGTATGCGTGACTGGATTGTATCCCGTCAACGCTATTGGGGATGTCCGATCCCGATTATTCACTGTGAGAAATGCGGTCCTGTTCCTGTGCCAAACGCCGATCTTCCCGTGATACTTCCGGACATTGATGATTATCTTCCGACGGGGGACGGTAAGTCACCGCTTGCAAAGGCAGAAAGTTGGGTGAATGTGACGTGTCCGACGTGTGGTGGAGAGGCAAGGCGTGAGACAGATACACTGGATACATTCATTGATTCATCGTGGTACTTCCTCCGGTACACCGACCCGAAAAATGAAAAGGAGTTTGCATCACGCGCGAAACAAGATTTGTGGATGCCGGTGGCGTTTTATTCCGGCGGGGCAGAACACACAACGATGCACTTATTGTATTCTCGATTCTGGCATAAGGTCTTGTTTGATCTCGGGCTTGTCCGCGACAGTGAACCGTATCTGAAGCGAATGAATCGCGGGCTCATCCTCGGTCCCGACGGAAACAAGATGAGCAAGAGCAAAGGAAATGTCGTTGATCCGGACGCAGTGGTGGCGCAGCTCGGTACGGATAC
>CAZVYH010000003.1:7641-30058 GCA_964631485.1 uncultured Candidatus Saccharibacteria bacterium | reverse complement strand
ATCTCAAAGATCAACCTCTTTCAGAGAGTGCTGAACGTATCCTTCATCAAACTATAAAGAAAGTGACCGAAGAAATTGAATCGTTTAAATTCAACACCGCCGTTTCTGCACTCATGATCTGTCTCAACGCGCTTGAAAAAGAGGAGGGGGTTTCTCGTGAGTCTTTTGAAACATTTATACGTCTTCTTGCGCCGTTTGCGCCGCATGTTACCGAGGAGATCTGGGAGGGTCTTGGACACCGGGAATCTGTTCATGCGGAGGCCTGGCCGCCGTACAACGAGTCAGCACTTGCGGAAAAAGAGATATATGTTATAATCCAGTTCGACGGTAGGGTTCGGGGTAAGGTTTTGACTCACCCAGGAGTGTCCCAGGAAGACGTTTTAGCCTTAATTTATAAGGATGAAAAGCTGTCTCGGTATCTTGGAGGAGGTAGCCCTGAAAAGGTTGTTTTTATCCCCAACCGTCTGATAAATATCGTTACGCAGAAACCTTGACGATACTCACTAATAGTGATAGACTGGGCGGTATCAATCAATCAATAACTAAAAAAAGCATGTCAAAAACGTCAAAAAAAGCACCAGCATCTGCCGGTCGAAAGTCAGGAATTTCTTTCAACCCGAAGCAGGTAACCAAGCGCCTTCTCGGTGCTCTTTCTTCGCGTGCGCAGGACGTTTTGATTAAACGATACGGCCTTGGTGACAAGGTGAAGCGGATGACGCTTGAAGCAATCGGAGAGCAGTACGGTATTACCCGCGAACGCGTTCGACAGATTGAAAACTACGCTCTGGGAAGCATCCGAAAATCAGACGCATATAAAAAGGAAAAAGAAATTTTTGCCGAACTGAAAGAGGAACTTATGTTTATCGGATCCATTGCTTCTGAGGAACATTTTTTGGAGCATCTTTCCGGTGATGCGGGTGTACGGAACCATTACCACTTCCTGTTGGTTGTCGGAGAGGATTTTGAAAAGAGAAAAGAAGACGAACACTTTACACACCGATGGCACGCCGACAGCGGTTTGGCGCAAAAAGTTGAAGAAGCACTCAGAAAGCTGTATGCGTCACTTTCATACGAAGAACTTGTTTCCGAAACGGATATTATTGCGACATTCCTCTCTCATTTGAAGGATTTGGCCGAAGAGTATCGCACTGAAGAAATAGCGCGTCGCTGGCTTAAAATGTCAAAGATGGTTTCCAGTAATCCGCTCGGTGAGTGGGGGCATTCAGCCTCGCCGAATGTCACACCGAAGGGTGTCCGGGACTTCGCATACCTTGCTATTCGTAACCACGGGTCGCCGCTGCACTTCAGCGAAGTCGCTAAACGCATAAACGAACTGTTTGAAAAGAAGGCGCACGTTGCCACAACTCACAACGAACTCATTAAGGACGGCAGGTTTGTGCTTGTCGGTCGCGGACTCTATGCGCTCAAGGAGTGGGGATACATACAAGGTGTTGTACGCGACGTTATCACAAAGATTCTCAAAGAACACGGAGCACTTACCAAGGAAGATATTATCGCCAAAGTGCTCAAGGAACGATATGTAAAGCCGAACACTATTCTCGTCAACCTTCAGGACTCAAAACACTTTTCAAAGAACCCGGACGGTACATACGTCCTCGCCTAACACCGCAAAAAGCACCCCCGTCTTCGTTTAGAAGGCGGGGGCTTGTGGTATGATGTTTATATGATTTCTGATGCTATAGAACTTCTCAAACCCATCGGAACAACGGTTCGTTTTGCTTTTGATTTTGCCCCGATATGGGCGCCGGTTGTGTTCGGATATGCGGGGTGGCGCGGGTGGATGCGGTATCGTCGGGCGCAGTACCTTGCAAAACAAGAACCGGTTCTTCTTGAAATCCGAGTACCACGAGAGGTATCTAAATCTCCTGCTGCGATGGAGGTTGCGCTGAATGCGCTCTATGCGCTCGGCGGAGAGGGAAACATGCTGGAGAAATACTGGGACGGAGGCGTGCGCCCGTGGTTTTCACTGGAACTCGTGTCTCTTGAGGGTCGGGTAAAGTTTTTTATTTGGACGTGGAAAGGGAGCGTAAAGAACATTCAAAACAACATTTACGCACAATATCCGAAAACAGAAGTCGTTGAGGTGCCCGACTACACAATGGCGTTTCTGTACGATCCGGATGTAGCCGATCTCTATGCGGCTGAGTTTATGCTCACAAAGCCAGATCCGTATCCTATTAAAACGTATATTGACTACGGTTTGGATAAAGATCCGAAAGAAGAATTTAAAATTGACCCGATTGCTCCGGTTTTGGAATACCTCGGCGGTCTAGGTAAAGGGGAGCAGGCCTGGATACAGATACTTGTTCGTGCGCATAAAAAGGAAGATTCGAAAGGAGGCTCGTTGTTCGATAATTTTAAATCAATTGACGATGTGCTTGATGCGGGAAAAAAGACAAAGGAGTATTTTGAGAAGACAGACAAGTGGAAAGATGACGTAAAGAGCGAAATAAAAAAGATAATTGAAAAGAGAACGCTCAAGGGAAAATCAGAGGAAGGGAAGGAGGGTCCGATTGTCTTTACTGATCTCGAAAAGACCATTGTCACGGCGCTTGAACGGAGTGTGACCAAGCTTGGATTTGATGCCGGCATACGCGCGGTGTACGTTGCAGAAAAGGAGTATTTTAATAAATCTCACAAGGGTGCGCTTAACGGTGTACTTGCTCAGTATAATACGGCGCACCTAAACGGTTTTAAAAAAGCACGAGGAACAGGTTTTGATTATGCGATCCAGGATCCTTTCGGTACGCGTCTTGCGAAAATGAAGCGTGAAATGTTTGAAGCATACCGTTTGCGCAGTTATTTTCATCCGCCATACAAACGAAAACCTTTTGTGCTTAACGCAGAAGAGTTGGCTACCATCTTCCACTTCCCGGGTGGGGTTGTTGAGACGCCGACATTCGGTCGCATTGAGTCGCAGAAAGCGGAACCGCCGATGAATCTTCCTGTGTAGCTATGCCGAAAAAAACATGGTACATAGCGGGTGTTGTGTGTGCTGTGGTGTTTCTTTTGGCGTTACTCCAGACACCAAGACCGTTTCCCGGCCGTACGCTCGTTTCGGTTCCGGATGGGTCATCGTTTCGTGAGGTTGCCTTATTACTCAAAGAAGCCCGCGTTGTCCGTTCGGCGATACTATTGAGGGTGTTTACGGAAGTAGTAGGTGGCTCCCAGAACATACGCGCGGGGGAGTACCTTTTTGAAAAACCTGAGGGTGCATTTGCGGTAGCCTACCGCCTTACGCACGGCGCGTATAATCTGGAATCGGTAAAGGTGGTGTTTCCGGAAGGGGTTACGGTTGCCGCGATGGCGGACATTCTTTCGCAGAACCTTCCGAATTTTGATACACACGCATTTCGTACTCTTGCAGAAGGCAAAGAAGGGTATTTATTTCCGGACACGTACTTCTTTTTTGTTAACGCACAACCCGATGATGTCGTCGCAACTCTTGAAGAAAAATTTCAGAGTGTCATCGCTGAATATGAAGCCGCTATTGCATCATCAAGTCGCAGTGTTTCAGATATTGTAACAATGGCGTCTATTATTGAAGAAGAGGCCCACGGAACTGAAGATCAACATACTGTTTCGGGGATTCTTTGGAAGCGTTTTGATGTCGGCATGGCACTGCAAGTGGATGCGACGTTTGCGTACACCCTCGGAAAAACGTCCCAAGAACTAACACTTGAAGATTTACAGCGTGATTCTCCGTACAACACCTACACCCGTCCGGGATTGCCCCCGACGCCGATTAGCAACCCGGGACGAAACGCTTTGGAGGCAGCCCTTGCTCCGACAGAAAACCCCTACTGGTACTACCTTACGGGGTCCGACGGCATTACCTATTACGCCGAGACATTTGAACAACATAAGCAAAACAAAGCAGACCATCTCTGATGCTGTGCGGTGTATACCCGCACATACTTTTTAACAGGACAGGGAAACGTTTTTTTGGTATACTTCTCTGCATATGATTATCACGTACAACACACTCGAGTCGTTCAAGGTACAGTTTGGAGATACGGTACTGGCGTTTAATCCCGTGTCAAAAAAGTCAAAATACACACCGACTTCTTTCGGCGCGGATATTGTTCTCGTATCAACAAACCACCCGGATATGAACGGATCCGAGACCGTTGCGCGCGGTGATGCCGACCCGCTCATTATCACAGGGCCCGGAGAATATGAACTCGACGGAATTGCGGTTCGCGGATATCTGTCGCAGAGCATGTACGGGGGGCACAAAAGGCTCAACACCGTGTACCTTGTGACGCTGGAAGACATGAAGATGTGTTTTTGCGGAGCACTCTCCGACACACAACTTTCTCCGGAGCTGTACGAGGTGCTTGATGATGTTGATATCCTCTTTCTTCCCGTCGGCGGTGAGGGTGTTCTCGATGCTTCTGCTGCGCACAAACTCTCCGTTTCTCTTGAGCCGCACGTCGTCATCCCGATGCACTACACAGCAGAGACACTAAAGGCGTTTCTTAAAGAAGAAGGGGAAACCTCTGTCGCTCCGATGGATAAGGCGACGCTGAGAAAAAAAGAAGTGAGTGAAAAGGAGGGTGAGATTATCGTTCTTTCACCGCAGGCGTAATACAACCTATGTTCGGACTTTTACGGAAGATTCAGCGGCGCCCGGAACAGGAACGCCGCACGATAGCTTTGTGGATTGCGCTGGGAATTACGGCGCTCATCTTCGTGCTTTGGATCGTTTCTTTTTTTGCACACCTTGATCAACTATCGTCTCCTGCAGACGCCCGTATTGCCGAAGAGGTGTCGCCGATTAACAGTTCACAAGAGACGTTTTTGTCCGCATGGCGTTCGCTCAAGGGTTCCTTAACGGACCTATTTTAAAAGGCTCAAACGAGGAAATTCTCTTTGTTTCTGGCTCTTTTTGGTGTATAATAGACATATAGTAAGGCACTGAGTATGGCTCCACGAGAACACAAAGAAGGAAACACAACACCACCGGAACGAACGGGGATTATTTCCCGTAGTGTTTCGACGGAGATGAAGGAATCTTACTTGGACTATGCGATGTCGGTCATTACGAGCCGTGCATTGCCGGACGTTCGGGACGGTCTTAAGCCGGTGCACCGCAGAATTTTATACGCCATGTACGGCATGCGGCTGCTTCCGACGACAAAGCCGAGAAAATCAGCCGCAGTTGTCGGTGAAGTGCTCGGAAAATATCACCCGCACGGTGATGCGTCCGTGTATGACGCCATGGTAAACATGGCACAGACGTTTTCATACCGATACCCGCTTGTCATCGGTCAGGGAAACTTCGGTTCCATTGACGGTGATCCTCCTGCCGCAATGCGGTACACCGAAGCCCGCATGTCGCGCGTCGGGTTTGAGCTCATGCAGGACCTTGAGAAGGACACGGTTGACTGGCGGCCAAACTACGACGGACGGTATAAAGAGCCCGTGGTGTTTCCCGCTGCCGTTCCGGGGCTTCTTCTGAACGGAACGCTTGGTATTGCCGTCGGTATGGCGACAAATATTCCTCCGCACAACCTTCGCGAGGTCGTGCACGCGACCGTGCATCTTGCCGACAATCCTGAGGCCACAAATGACGATCTTCTTTCGTTTGTGAAAGGACCCGATTTTCCGACGGGCGGAATTATTTTCGGTGAAAAAGATATTAAACACGCATACACCAACGGAAAGGGCGGCATCGTGGCCCGCGGTGAAGCAGAAATCACAGAGGGGAAGAAAGGACAGTTCCACATCGTCATCACGTCAATCCCGTACCGCGTTAATAAGGCCGATCTTATCGTAAAGATTGCCGACCTTGTTCGTGAGAAAAAAATCGACGGTATTCGTGACATTCGCGATGAATCAACAAAAGATATTCGCGTCGTTATTGAGCTCAAAACAGGAGCACACCCGCAGAAGATTCTGAACTTTCTCTACAAACACACACAACTGGAAGAGACGTTCCACATCAACACGGTGTGTCTCGTGGACGGCGTCCCGCAGACCTTGTCGCTCAAGAGTATTCTGGAAGAGTTCATTAAACACCGTCTCGTTGTGGTTCGACGACGCACACAGTTTGACCTTTCGGTTGCACAAGCACGCGAACACATACTCCTCGGTCTCTCCAAGGCACTCGACCACATCGACCAGGTAATTGCGGTTATTAAAAAGTCAAAAGATGCCGCGGACGCGAAAGAATCATTGAAGAAGAAGTTCGGATTCTCCGAACTCCAGGCGCTTGCCATTCTGGACATGAAACTCCAGAAACTCGCAGGACTTGAGCGTAAGAAAATCGAGGATGAACTTGCCGAGGTACAAAAGGCGATTGCCGAACTCACCGCGCTTCTTAAGAGCGAGAAAAAGATGCGTGAAGTTATTAAGGCAGAGCTGACTGCCATTGAACAAAAATACGGTGACGAGAGAAAGACAAAGGTTGTTCGTGGCGGCGTTCAAAATCTTTCCACCGAGGATCTTATTCCGAACGAAGAAAACGTCGTGGTGTTTACGGCCGGCGGATACATTAAACGAACGAACCCGAGTGAATATAGGGCACAAAAACGAGGCGGTGTCGGTGTTATTGACCTCAACACAAAAGAGGAAGACTTTGTTACGATGCTTGTCGGAGCACATACGCACGACGACCTTCTTTTCTTTACGGATAAAGGAAAGGTTTACCAACTGAAGATGTATGAACTTCCTGAAGGCAAGCGGGCGACGAAAGGAAAATCAGTCATGAATTTTCTACAGCTCTCCGACGGTGAGCGTGTCACGTCAATTCTGCCTCTGTCAAAGGAGTCAAAAGAGTCAAAGGGAAGCGTCATGATGGTTACGAAGCGCGGTGTTGCAAAGAAAGTTACCGCCGCAAATTTCCACGATGTACGCCGAAGCGGTATCATAGCCATTTCATTGGACGCACAAGATGAGCTTACGGCGGCTGTTCTTGTGGCTCCCGGAGACGAAACGCTGCTCGTGTCTCAAAGCGGCCAATCAATTAGGTTTAAAGAATCAGACATCCGTGCAATGGGACGTACCGCGGGCGGTGTTCGTGCAATGCGCTTGTCCGCCAAGGACAGTATCGTCGGAACGAGCGTCGTAAAGAAATCTGACGCCGAGTCCGCACTGCTTATTTTACTTTCAAACGGATACGGAAAACGAACCGCAGTAGATGAATATAAAGTACAGAAACGAGGTGGCGGTGGGGTGAAGACGGCAAACGTGACCGCGAAGACAGGACGGGTCATGGCCTCACAAATAGTTTCATCGGAAGAAGGTGAACTCGTGGTTATTTCACAGAAAGGACAAGTCATCCGCGTGGCGCTCTCTGAAATTTCACTACTCGGGCGCGTTACGCAAGGGGTGCGCATCATGAAACTTCGGGAGGGGGACTCTATAGCATCATTTGTCTGCTTATAAGCGGGCACACAGTGCTTAAACGACCGGGTTTCAAATAACAAAGAGCAAAAAATTAGAAATCCGCAGTTATTCCGTTTGCTATTTGGTTCTTGGTTATTGGTGGCTTACAATGGTTGTATATGTTTGCGCACCCTGAAAAAATTATTGAACAGTTCCAGTTGGGAGAGGGGATGCATGTTGCTGATCTCGGTGTCGGCTCCGGCGTGTACACGTTTGCCGCTGCACGACAGGTAGGGGAACACGGCGTCGTGTATGCGTGCGACCTACAGAAGGAATTTGTACAAAAAGTGCACAAGGAAGCGTTGCACGCGGGGCTTTCAAATGTGCGCACACTGTGGGTTGATTTGGAAGAAGAGCGCGGAACAACTCTTGCGGACGGCGCGGTACACGCGGCGATTGTCACCAACATACTTTTCCAGATAGAACATAAGGAACGTTTTCTGAAGGAGGTATTTCGCATTGTCAGGGATGGCGGAAAGGTGCTTATCGTTGACTGGAGCGACTCACACGGAGGTGTGGGTCCGCACACTGCGCATGTTCTCAAACGGCACACGGCGCAAGCCCTGGCGGAAGGTGCCGGTTTTGTATTTGAAAAAGATGTTGATGCCGGTTCACATCACTACGGCATGATTTTTAGAAAACCAAAAGCGTAATTGCATTCATGAAATCATTTCCAACTATTATTCTCGCCATTTTCGGTGTTTTTATCGTCGCAGGAGTTGTCGCTATCGCATCGTTCGGTAAATTTAGCTCGTTTGGGTCCGATGAGATTCTTGCCCAGGCGACGCTGTGGGGCACACTTGATGCCGGAAAAGTAGACTCCGTTATCAATCTCTACAACCAAGATAATAAAAACGCTCTGCAGGTAACGTACCAACAATTTTCAGAGGAAGAGTTTGACACCAAACTCACCGAAGCGCTTGCCGAGAACCGCGGACCGGATGCAATTATTATCTCAAATGACCGCCTGTTAAAACACGAAAAGAAGATATATGCGGTCCCGTTTGAATCTGTTCCTGAGCGCTCGTTCCGTGATACGTTTACCGAAGGTTCAGAATTGTATATCGGCACAAACGGCATTCTCGCATTTCCGTTGCTGGTTGATCCGATGGTTTTATATTGGAACAGGACGCTTTTTAATGCAGCGGGCATAGCAAAACCACCGTCCCTTTGGGAAGAGGTTACGGCGCTTGTTCCTGAACTTACAAAATCGGATACCTCACGGAATATCTCACAGAGTGCTATAGCGCTCGGAGAGTACCGTAATGTCGCGCACGCCAAGGAAATCTTGTCCCTTATGATTATGCAGGCGGGAAATCCTATAACTATCCGAACGAGCGGTGTTCTACAGAGTATCCTCAGTGACCGGCTTAATTTCCCGGAAATCCCGGCGGATTCTGCCGTTCGTTTCTATACTGAGTTTGCGAACCCGGTGAAGCCGTCATACTCATGGAACAGATCATTGCCGTCTTCGCGGGAGATGTTTCTCAGGGGTGACCTTGCTATGTATCTCGGTTTTTCAAGCGAACTGTTTGGTATACAAGAACAAAACCCGAATCTTAATTTTGACGTGGCGCGTATGCCGCAGGTGCGCGGCTCTGTGCAAAAAAGCACCTTCGGTACTATCTATGCGATTGCGGTTCTCAATCAGTCGCCGAGAAAACCCAATGCGTTCCAGGCGATAAAACTGCTCACCGGAAATGCGGTTGTACAACTGTGGGTTGATGCGTTCGGGCTCGCTCCCGCTCGGCGTGATATGTTGGCGACCCCTCCGACGGACCCGTATCTGACGGTTTTCTACAGAGACGCACTTATTTCAAAAGGGTTTTTTGATATAGATCCGGTACAGACGGATGCCATTTTCAGATCTCTTATAGAGGATGTTACTTCAGGTCAGGTCTCAATTAATCAGGGGGTCGGACAAGCGGACGGAAAGATGGATAAACTCCTTGAACTATAGAGTCCTCGGTAAAAGGCCCGTCGTATGCGGGGCCTCTGTGTGGATAACTTTTCCCGGGAAAGCAGTACAATGGCTGTATGGCGCCTGAAAAGAAACGAATACTTGCCGCAGTCGGATTCTCCTTCTTTATTGTGTGTATTCCGCTCGTTGTTTTTGCGCAGGGAATCGTTCCGTGCACCGGTACCGACTGTGATTTTGAGGACCTTATTACGCTGGTAAACAGGATTATCGATTTTTTGCTGGTTAAGGTGGCTTTTCCGATTTCAGCCGCCTTCTTTGCGTGGGCCGGCTTTTTGTATCTCACTGCTGCGGGGGATGAGGGTAAGGTTAAAAAGGCACACGGCATATTCCAGAATGTCTTTTGGGGGCTTATACTGGCACTGGCAGCATGGATTATTATTGACCTTGTTACGAGCACATTGACCGGTGTCGGTTGGGCGAAGAATCCGTTTACCCATTAACAAACAGTATGAATCTAAGCAAAAAACAGGCACTCGCATTTATTCTACCCCTCTTCTTATTGGTTATTCCGCTTGTTCTTGCTCATGCAACTCCGCCGGGGGACATCCAGATATATAATCCGCTTGAGGGTCGCGTGAGCGACATTCCGGCGCTGATTACGATTGTTGTTGATGCGGTCAAAAATATCGGGTACTTCCTTATTGTTTTGTTCATTATTTATTCAGGATTTTTGTTCGTCAAAGCCCGTGGTGATGAAAAGGGTATAACGGATGCAAAGAATGTCTTTAAGTGGACGGTCGTCGGCGCTGCGGTTCTGCTCGGCGCACAAATTCTTTCCGCTCTTATTAAGGGTACGGTGGATAGTCTCGGTAGTAGTTAAAAAGTATTTCTATAATACACTGAACTGTATGGTAAAACATTTTTCATTGGGTCTCTTAGCTGGGCTTCTGCCGTTGGTTGTACTTGCTGCGCCAAACGATTTGAAGTCGTTGATTACGGATGTTGTCACCAAGATTATCAATCCGGTTATCGGACTCATGACCGCGCTCGCCGTGCTCTATTTTGTGTGGGGTATTGTGAAGTACATCCAAAACGCGGGAGACGAAAGCAAAGCCAAAGAAGGAAAAAGTATCATGACGTACGGGATTCTTGCGTTATTCGTCCTCTTTTCATTCTGGGGGATAATACAGTTTATTAAGGCAGATATATTTGGTTCGTAGTCGAGTGAAACTTTATCAGTATCATTTTATTTATCACAGTAACAACGTAGTATGAAAAAAAACGCAGTATATGTAGCAGGTCTTCTCGGTTTGTTTGCTGTTGCGCCGTTGGTGGTGCTTGCGCAAACCCTAAACAAAACAGGCACAATTATCTTCAATGCCGGCACGATTATTAATATGCTCATTGGTATCTGTGCGGCGCTTGCTCTTCTGGTCTTTTTCTGGGGTATCGTAAAATACATTGCGAGCGCGGGAGATGCCGACAAGGCAAAGGAGGGAAAGAGCATTATGATTTACGGAGTCATTGCTCTCTTTGTCCTCTTTTCTGTCTTCGGTCTTGTATGGTATCTGAGATACGAGTTTGGCGTGCTTCAAAACAGTGATCTAACCGCACCGAAAGTACGAATGTAGATTTCCCCATCCACAGAAGCATGTCGTCTTCTGTGTTTGGTTGGTATACTATACGTGAGTCCAAACGGACGTTATAACATTAAAAGATAATTACGTAGTTATTATGAAAAAACTAGTACATGGTCTGACTATTGCGGCTGCATTTGCTCCGCTCTTTGTGTTTGCACAAGGTCTTGGAAACCTCAAGACATTGCTGACAGCCATCGGAGACCTGGTGAAGGCGGCAACACCTATTGTTATCGGTTTGGCCCTTCTCGTATTCTTCTGGGGGTTAATCAAGTACATTTTCTCATCAGGTGATGAGGAAGGACGTAAAGCAGCCCGCGGGTACATGATCGGAGGCGTCATTGCACTCTTCGTTATGGTATCAATCTTCGGTTTGATTAAATTCATCGGAAGCGCGGTTGGAGTAGGACAGGACACATCAATTCCGATTCCGGGAGTTCTGTAATAGACCTCTTCTATGACTATTGAGGAGTTGTTGATGCAGGCATATGACGTGATTCTGCGGCCGATTAGCCTATTGTTGTTTGCTGTTGCTTTTGTCTACTTTATCTGGGGGCTTGTTGAATTTATACGGGACGCAGAAGGAGATAAAGGCAGGGAAACGGGGAAGCGGAATATTATTTGGGGGATTGTAGGTATGGTGATAATGGTGTCCGTGTTCGGTATCATCAATCTGATTATCGGCACCATTGGTGCTGAAAACCCGAGTGTTCTCCCTTCCGAGTCAGGGTTCGAGCCTGACGTGGACAGTCCTCTTTAGGAAAAAGTATATAGGTATTGAAAAGGGCCCGGCTTGCGCGCGGGCCCTTTGACGTTGCGGTCCTCCCGGGCCGCAAAGCGTCAACGAGGTCATGAAATTGGAAGGGGGACGGGAAATGGACAGATGAGCGCCAGCGGGGTTTTCCCACGCGGGTGCTTCGTGCTCCACTCCTCTCCGCGGAGCCGGCCGTTGCCGTAGTCGGGGTCCGACCACTCAAACTCGCCGGCGTTGTCGGGGAAGGGGTGAGACCACTCACCCTTCCCGTTGAGTCGCCACGTGTAGATGGCGGTCGTACCGGCGCGCTCATTTCGGACTTGGAACTGTCCGGGTCCGAGAATGGTCGCCGGCATGGCGACCTTGCACGCATCACCGAAGCAGTACGTGCAGAGGTTGGGCTGTGTGACAGGTCCGCGACCATCCTCCCACACTTTTTCCTTGGCTTGCTGGAGCTCGTACTTGGTGAGCAGGCGAAGGAATTCGGTGGTTCCCGGACGAGCAAGTGGTTCGCCAGTCTTCGGGTTTGTGACCCAGTCCTTAGGGGTCTGCACCACACGACCATCCGTCCGCTCGTAGAAGAGGACCTGCGCGATTGGCTCTCCGACCCGAGGGTCGAAGGGGTCGCGCGGCATGACCTCCTCGGTCCGGTGTTGAGCCCACTTCGCAGTGGGCCCTGTGAACCACCATGAGAGGAGGAAGAGGACGGCGGCGACAGCGAGGAAGATCTTGCGGATCGTCCGTCCGGTTCCGCCGAACTTGTCGGCGAAGAAGGAAAGAACGAGCAGTCCGACGACGACGATCTTGAGAAACCCGTTCGTCACCCCCACGTAAGACATGAGGATGAACAGGAGCACGCTCGCCAGGAGCGTGCCGACTACCTTCGGCCAGTCCTTCTCGGTCATGTGTTACTCCTTACTCTTTGGGAAGGATGAGCTTGGCCAGCGGCGTTGCGCTGACCGCGAAAACGGTGAACCAGAACAGTCCCCACGCGAACGTGGAGAACTGCTCAGGGTTCTCGATGGCGCCGTTGAAGCAGACCACCGCTCCGATGAGGGAGACGATGATCAACAGGAGGTACCCTCCGAAAATCAGGAGAGCCCACCCGCCGAACTTCTCGGCGGCGTCCTGTGCTTGTTGCGCACGGGACTCCTGGAGGAGTCCCGCGAGGAACAAATCGGCCGCTTCCGGTGTCGCCGTGGAGTTCTTGAGGAACTCCATGGTCATGGTCTCCGGCTCGTAGCCGGCCGGGTAGACTGCAGGGGCGTCCTTGACTGCGACGCGAGGCTTGAAGAAGCCGTCGCGCCCGTCGGACAGGACCGATCCCACCGCGCGCTCCGCGCGGGACCAGTCCCTCCGGGGCAATCTCTCGATTGCCTCTCGGAGGTTGCGGCGGTTCTGGATCGGCATGAACCGATCCGAGTTGATCAGAAGATGGTAATCCATCTTGTCGCGCTTCTGATCGCTCTCCGCCGGGGCACCGGAAGCAGTTGCTTCCTTGGCGCCTCTGCTCGCCTTATCAGCGAGCCAGTCGACGCCGAGCCTTGCGGCCACGGCCTCGAAGAGTTCCATCAGGAACGTTCCGCCCTTTGCCATCATTTTGGTTTTCTCCTTTCGGGAGGGAAGTCTGTTCGTTTTCCTTATCTGTAACCTTCTCTACATAGAGAAGGTGTTTTTTCCAATTTCATGACAAAGACCATTCGGGATACAGTATATCACAAACAACAGAATTGTCAAGGTGTCAAGATATAAAAATACAGCCCTGTAAGGCTGTATTTTTTGAAATTTGAATGGATGTAATTTTATACGAAAAATTCTACGTAGAATCTATTTCCCAAGGTGCGCGGATAGTATTCATGTATACTCAAGTGAGGCACGGGCGGGAATTGAACCCGCGCATAACGGTTTTGCAGACCGTCGCGTTACCACTTCGCCACCGTGCCAATCCGTGTACAGCGTAACGTGTTTTTGTTATTTTGGAAAGGAAGGGGCCAGTGGTGGAATGGTATACACGCACGACTTAAGATCGTGTCTCGTATGAGATGTGGGTTCGAGTCCCACCTGGCCCACAAAGCGAAGCTTTGTTGTGTGGGACGAGAAAGTCGCAGGTCGACGGACCGAGACGGGGCTGCAAAATTTTTCAGCAGAAAAATATTTGTGGCCGAGTCCCACCTGGCCCACACCTAGAATAATTATTTTTTGTTGCTACAATAGCGCTATTCCACCACCCATAGCTCAGCTGGTAGAGCAGCTCCCTCTTAAGGAGACGGTCGTAGGTCCGATTCCTACTGGGTGGACAAGTGTAGGGTCAAAGTTGGGCGAGTGGCGAAATTGGTAGACGCGCTAGCCTTAGGAGCTAGTGTCGCAAGACTTGGAGGTTCGAGTCCTCTCTCGCCCACAATAAAAAAACATCCTCTTAAGGGTGTTTTTTATTTTTCAGAAAGTGTTTCCAGTTCAATACGATTCTTTTCCCCGTAATCAATTTCAAAGTCAAAGAAGGGAAGAATGCGTGTTCGGGCGCGTTTTTGTGCGAAGGCGCGAAACTCCTTTCGTTTTCGTTTCAAAAAATCAAGCGCCGTGTCTTCATATGAATCAGGAAGCACGCTGATAAAAATAGTTAAACGTTTTTCATCCGAAGACAGCACGGAGCGCGTAACGGTGACGAGTGACTGTCGGTTTGATTCCAAGTTTATAAAATCAGCGGCAATATGCGCGAACAACTCTTCTTTTTGAGCTCTATGTGACATGGTGTTATCGGGTCACGGTTGTATACGAAATAAGCGTATCTCCTGTCGCGATGGTAATGGGCGAATCAATTCTGCTGCCGAATTCCGTGCCGACGGGCGCCTGTTTGACCTGTTCACGGTCTTTCTGCATACCGAGGATTTTTCCGGTGCCGATTTCCTCTTCCCGGCGCACAATGGTCACCGAGTCGCCGACGTGAAAAGCGCCCTCATCAACCCGCGCGCCGATGACTTGTTTTGTTTTGACGGCGCTGAAGTATTTAAGCACACGTGCTTTGCCGCGGACTTCCTGAACGGTTTCTTTCGGTCTGCGTCCTGCCACCAGTGCGGCGAGCCACTCGGTGAGTTTGTAAATGATTGTTTCGGTGTGTACAGTCATGCCGACACGCTCCGCGCTCAGCCGCGCCTCGCTTTCCACATGCGTGTTGAACCCGATGATAACCGTCCGCGCATCTCCACCGGCGCGCTTCACGTCATTTTCCGTAATAGGTCCGACGTCGGCAAGAATAATTTTCAAGTCAACTTTTTCTTCATGAATTTTTGCAATTTCATGCGCAATTGCGTCCAGTGATCCGGATACGTCCGCTTTAATCACTATAGGGACAAGCGTGTGTTCTGACGTGTCATCCGGCGCATGTTCTTCATCGGATCGCATCTGTGTACGCGAGGTTTCAATTCCGGCGCAAAATGTTTCGGCGTCTTTCTTTTTATCAAACGTATGTACGACGGCTCCTACGTCCGGCAAATCATTCCATCCGATAATGGTCACGGGGGCGGAACTTTGAGCCGTGTCCACCTGCTCACCTTTAAAATTGTAGATAGCACGAACCGGTGAACAACTTTTTCCTGCCGCAACCGCGGAACCTTTTGTAAGAGATCCGTTGGTGATGATAAACGTCGCCGAGATCCCTTTTTGCGGGTCGCGGTGCGCTTCAATAACGACTCCCTCGGCCGGTGTTTCGTGTTCTGCGTGTAACTCTTCAAGTGAGGCGACGAGCAGTATCATTTCAAGCAGTTCATCAACCCCCGTTCCTTTCTTAGCGCTGATAGGAATGTAGGGGACAGAGCCGCCGTGTCCTTCAAGGAAAATACTGTTTTCAATCAGGTTTGCAACCGTGCGTTCAATGTTTGCGTTGGGTGCGTCTATTTTGTTTATGGCGACAATAAAAGGAATACCAGAATCCTGAATCGCCTGCACCGCCTCTTTTGTCTGTGCTTTAACGCCGTCCTCGGCTGAAACAACAAGGATGGCGATATCCGCGACGGACGCGCCTCGCTGTCGCTGTGCCTTAAAGGCCTCGTGTCCGGGAGTATCAATAAACGTTATTTTTTTCTCTGCCCCGGTTTTATCCTTATGTATCACTTCATATGCTGCGGTGTGCTGTGTAATACCGCCGGCCTCAGAGGCGACGATGTTTGTTTTTCGTATGTAATCAAGAAGACTCGACTTGCCGTGATCGACATGACCGAGGACCACCACAATGGGCGGGCGTTCTGTGCTGTTGTTCTGAGGGGTAGTCATAATAAGAGGATAGAAAAAGCGCCTTTCGACGCGGTGGGTGCATTATACAATGTTTTTTCTTCACATGAAAGGATGCCGTGTTTGATGCCCGGGCGTATGATGAAGTGTGTCTATGTCTGAAAAACACCCGAACAAAAAACAACCACGTGTGTATCTCGACTATGCGGCGACGACTCCGCTTGACCCCCGCGTTGCGGAAGTAATGCGTCCGTTTGAAAACGATGTATTTGCGAATCCGCGTTCAGTGCATGCGTTCGGAGTAGAAGCCAGGCGTGCCGTTGAGGACGCTCGCTCTCGCATCGCGACATACATCGGCGTGACCGCAGATGAAGTACAGTTTACGTACAGCGGTACAGATGGGAACACCCGGGCAATGGCCGGAGTCATTAACGCCCTGCAGGATACCGGCATGCACCTGTCTGACATGCACTGCATTGTGGGGAGTATTGAACATTCATCGGTTCGTTTGTGCGCGGAAATGTTTTCCCGCAGAGGTGTATCTGTGTCATACGCACCCGTTACTTCCGAAGGGATTCTTGATATTGAAAAGACAATGGCACTTGTTAAAGATTCAACGGTGTTTGTGTCCCATATGCTTGTCAATAATGAAGTGGGAACCATTCAGCCGATTGCCGAACTCGCAAAGCGACTTCACGCTTCGGACGCTGAAAGAAAACACTCCATTGTGGTGCACACCGACGCGAGTCAGGCACCTCTCTGGCTTCCTGTAACACTGCCCGAACTCGGGGCTGATATGGTGACGTTGGACGGGCATAAAATGTACGGACCGAAAGGAATCGGGGTTCTTGTTATAAAACACGGGACACCCTATGCGGGGCTTTGCGGAACGATTCACAAAAAAAACCGTGACGAAGGTGGGACGCCGAATGTTCCCGCCATTGTCGGTTTTTCAAAAGCATTTGAACTATGCGAGCTCGGGCGCACGGAGGTTGCGTCACGGATCACAGAAGTGCGGGACTACTGCATAGAACAGCTTCAAGCACGTTTTCCGGATGCCCGTATTCACGGAAGTACATCACAACGTATTGCGAACAATGTTAACGTCTCCTTTCCGGACATTGAGGCTGAGTTTCTGGTAACACAACTCTCTACATATGGTATTGCTGTGTCAGCAAAAAGCGCCTGTTTGTCGGGGGGCGGGGAAGGGTCGTATGTGGTTGCAGTACTTGACCCTGAGCGAAAAAATAACGCGATACGTATTACGCTCGGCAGAGAAACAACGCGTGAAGATATTGAATACATGATCAGTGTCCTTGTTGATGTTCTCGCGTAAGATTCTTGCTGATGGGTGCGTTGTCATTTATACTTGAGGCACGAGCGGCATTTCTCTTAAACGTATTTTAAATGTATGGACATAGAAAGACTCAGTAAAATGCAGATAGTCCTCCTCACGCTCTTGGTGTCGTTTGTGACGTCAATTGCGACAGGAATTGCGACCGTGTCGCTGATTGAAAAAGCGCCCGTTGACGTCATGCGTGTGATAGACAGAATTGTTGAAAAACCGATCGAGACATTTATACCGTCCGAGAAAGAGGTGATTACCAAAACGGTTGTTGTCCAAGAAAACGAACTGATTGCGCAGGCGGTTGAATCAATGCGCCCGAGCCTTGTCCGTCTCTATGAAATCGGTCGTTCAAAAAATACGTTTATTGCGCTCGGTATCATAACGAATGAGTCAGGGGGGATGGTGTCCGGCACGGCTTCGTTCAAAGAAAAAGGGATATATCTTGCCGTTTTGGACGACGGTGCGACGGTTCGTGTCGTTGCCGGCACGAATTCAAACGGCGTGGTTACATTTGCTATTGCTCCTGAGCAGGAGGGTGAGATGCCCGTTTTTCGCCCGGTGACTTCGGTTGCCGCCGGAACTCTTAAACTTGGCCAAACGGTCGTTGTGTTGAGCGGCGGCGAGTCGTACACGGTTTCTCCCGGTGTTATTACGACCACCATTCCTCAGGATCAGGAAAATACCACCACAGGAGGAATATTCATAAAAACAACCATTGATACTACAGGTATGGCTCCGGGGACGCCGTTGATGACAAACAAAGGGGAACTGATCGGTATTATCGTTCCTGACGAGACCGGTCTTTTTAGACCAATTTCACTGTAGGTACCACCGGGTTCACGTCTGCATTGCCGACCGCAGGGAGTGTTGACTAACAACAAAATTTGGGTTATTGTACATACACACATATGCCACCATTCGGTAAATTTACAACAAAAGCAAAGGAGGCGATTAAGCGAGCGCACGAACTCGCTATTGAGCGTGGTCAGAGCAATGTGGGCGTGCTCCATCTTTTGACGGCTCTCATCCTTCAAGAAGAAAGCATGGTCGCTTCTATTCTCGATAAACTTGAGATTGACACTATTGCGCTCACTGACTCGCTTCTTGACGCGCTTGAGCCGTCCGATTCAAATCAGACGGTATCGCCGGCGTACCAGATGTATCTGACACCGGAACTTGCCAAAGTTCTCGAACATTCATTGAAAGTTGCCGCGTCACTTTCGGACAAATTTGTTTCTACGGAACATCTCTTCATCAGTGCGATTGACAGCCCGGGCGAGTCCCAGGAAATTCTCAACCAATTTAAGGTTCGTCGAGAAGCGATACTGCACGTGCTGAAAGAGTTACGTGAAAATCCTGAAACAACCGAAGGCGGACATAAAAAACCCCGTGCGATTGCCCGATACACACGAAGCCTTACGTTGCTCGCAAAAGAAAACAAACTGGATCCGGTTATCGGACGCGACAAAGAGATACAGCGTATCATCCAGATTTTGTCGCGTCGGACCAAAAACAACCCAATTCTCATCGGCGAAGCCGGCGTCGGAAAGACGGCCGTCGTCGAGGGACTCGCGCAGCGTATCGCGTCCGGAGACATCCCCGAATCATTGAAGGGTAAAGATCTCGTGTCGCTTGATCTCGGGTCGCTTATCGCAGGTACAAAATACCGCGGTGAGTTTGAGGAACGCCTGAAAGCGATTGTGAAAGATATTGAAAACTCAAACGGCAACATCATTCTTTTTATTGATGAGATTCACACCATCGTCGGCGCGGGAGCCGCTGAAGGCGCGATGGACGCGTCAAACATGCTCAAGCCCGCCCTTGCGCGCGGAGAACTTCGTGCCATCGGTGCGACGACCCTCAAAGAGTACCAACGTCACATTGAAAAAGATCCGGCGTTGACACGGCGCTTCCAGCCGGTGTTTATTAACGAACCTGCCGAGGAAGATGCGGTTGCTATATTGCGGGGTCTGAAAGAGAAGTACGAACTGTTTCATGGGGTAAAAATTACCGATGACGCGATTATCGCCGCGGTGAGCCTTTCAAGTCGCTACATTTCCGACCGGTTTCTCCCTGATAAGGCGGTAGACCTCATTGATGAGGCTTCTTCGTCGTTGCGTATTTCACTTGAAAATAAACCTCCGATCTTGGAGGAAACACACAGAAAAATAATGATGCTGGAGATTGAAAAGCAAGCGCTTAAAAGCGAAGCATCCGGAAAAAGTGAAAAATCTGCCAAGGTGAAGAATCGGATGAAGGTTATTGATAAAGAAATCGCCGATCTCAAGGAAACTATTGAGGAAATAGAGTTAAAGTGGAAAAACGAAAAAGAAACGATTACCGAAATTAAAGAAATAAAGAAACAGCTCGAGCAGGCGCGTTTGGACGCTGAAGCAGCCGAAGCAACTGCCGATTTGGCGCGTGCCGCAGAAATTCGCTACGGACACATTCCGACGCTTGAAAAAGAATTTGAAACACGCAGTGCACGGTTGAAGCGGCTTCAGAAATCCCGGCGTATTCTTAAAGAAGATGTCACGGAAGCGGACATCGCGGAAATTGTTTCGAGATGGACAGGCATCCCCGTATCACGAATGCTGGAAGGGGAGGCGCAAAAATTGTCGCGCATGGAAGATGAACTCCGAAAGCGAGTCGTCGGACAAGATGATGCTATTGAAAAAGTATCAAACGCCGTTAAGCGTTCGCGTGCGGGCATCGCGGATCCGAATCGACCTATCGGTTCATTCATGTTTCTCGGCCCTACAGGTGTCGGAAAAACAGAACTTGCGAAGGCGCTTGCTGAGTTCATGTTTGATGATGAGAAGGCGCTCATCCGTGTCGACATGTCCGAGTTTATGGAAAAGCACTCGGTATCGAAAGTTATCGGTGCGCCTCCGGGATATGTCGGTCACGAAGAAGGCGGTGCGCTTACGGAGCGTGTTCGTCATCGACCGTACTCAGTCATCCTCTTTGATGAAGTGGAAAAAGCGCATCCGGAAGTATTCAATATTCTCTTGCAGGTTCTTGATGACGGACGGCTCACCGACGCGAAGGGACGCACGGTCAACTTCAAAAACTCAATTCTCATTATGACGTCAAACATCGGTGCCCAGTATCTTGACCGTATGCACGGTGTCGGATTCGGTTCCAGTGATGAGGATGAGCAGTCAAGCAAAAACATTCGCGACAAAGTGATGGAAGCTCTTCGAGATCAGTTTCGTCCAGAGTTCTTAAATCGTCTTGATGAGATGGTTGTCTTTAACGTGCTTTCAAAAGAAGCCATCGGAAATATTGTTTCTATTCAGCTCGATATTGTTAAGAAGCGTCTCGCAGAAAAAGAAATTACACTTGAAGTGTCACCTGCAGCGGTTTCCTTTTTGGCGGACAAGGGGTACAACCCCACGTATGGTGCCCGTCCTCTGAAACGTCTTATCCAGGACAAAATACTAACTAAAGTCGCACAGTTGATGGTATCCAGAGGTATTTTCCAAGGGGGTATTGTTGCGGTTGATGCACAGAAACAAGAGAGTGGGGAAATGGATATTGTATTCTCGCTGACAAAGAAGGGTGTCGCTACATCCGCGAAAACCCGCAAACCGAAGAAAACCCAGGAGACGGTCGGGGTATAATTTTGCAGATCGTGTTTTTTTGTTGTACTGTGTACCTCGTTGCGTCGGTGGCGGAGCGGTCAATCGCACTAGACTGTAAATCTAGCGCCTTCGGGCTACGGAGGTTCGAATCCTCCCCGGCGCACACATACACAAAAGAGCACCATATGGTGCTCTTTTGTGTATTTTGAGTGATTGTTGTGGAGAATCCTCCCCGGCCATTTTGCGACGGCGAGTAAAATGTTCTTAGCCGAATCCGAATGTTTGACCGAATCCTCCCCGGCTTTTTATTTCTGTAACTCACTGTATCGAACGACGTTGTTTTTTCCACGTTGGTTTTTTGCTTCGTACATAGCCAGATCCGCAAAGGTGATCAACTGCTCTAGTGTTTCTGCCTGTGACGAGTGTAGTGATGCAACCCCGATACTTGCCGTCACACATATTTTTTCCTGAAGACACTGATTTTTCTCTATGTGTTTTCTGATTTCTTCCGCTTTTGTATGTGCGGCATCTTCTGTGGCACCTAGCATGGCAACAACAAATTCTTCACCACCAAAGCGTCCGACGGCGTCAATATCGCGGGTTTTCTCTTCCAGAAGAGTACTGATTTTTTTGAGCACAGCATCTCCGGTGTCATGACCGAACATATCATTAACCTTTTTGAAATCATCCAAATCGATAAAAAGAATCGAAAAATCATCAATGGTCACCCCGAGGCGTTTTTGTTTGTTCTTACCTGCAAACCTGGCTTCGTCAAAAAAAGACACAAACTCTTCGTGGATACCTCGTCTGTTCAGAACACCTGTAAGTTCGTCTTTGTATACCATTGTCTTAAAATGGTGCAGTTGTGTCCGAAGGTTTTCAATCAACTCATGATCTCGTACGTCGTCAAACACGACAGAATACTGGGTCAGTATTTTTTTGAGGTGGCTTATATCGTCAAAAGCCCGGTCTTCGTCGAGTATGAGTGTCGTAACACATTGTATGGCGGACACCAAATCCTCGGCGGAAAGGTTTTTTTGACCGCCCTGTACCTCTTTCATACCGATAGTATACCGCATCACAAACCCGGAAGTCATTGTTGCAGGTGCACAGTCTTCGTGGTAGGATGTCTCCGTTATGTCACAAGACGCACTCGTAAAAATGAAATCGACCAAGTCCGATCACATGTATTGGACTCGTCGCAATAAAAAGAGTAAAGGAGCCCAAAACAAGGAGCGTTTGGAGTTTAAGAAGTTTGACCCAACACTTAGAGAGCATGTTGCCTATAAACAGGTAAAGAAATAAAGAATGAAAACAGCCCGACAGGGGCTGTTTTCATAGGGGGGTTAAAACTGGTACAATGACCCTTGTTCCTCATGTCGGGCCTATATTTTCGCTTACTCGATATAGGCTCTCATTCGGAGACAAAGAGTAAGCGAGCTTCTCTCCGTTCCTCATTTCGGGCCTATAGTTTAGTGGTAAAATTTCGGTCTCCAAAACCGAAGTCCCAGGTTCGAGTCCTGGTGGGCCCGC
>CAZVYH010000003.1:2798-7541 GCA_964631485.1 uncultured Candidatus Saccharibacteria bacterium | reverse complement strand
GTTCGAGTCCTGGTGGGCCCGCATGGTAGACGTAGTTACGAAAGATAGTCGAATGAAAGAATTATATAATCCTTTATTTCCGCGTTTAAGCATAAGAACGCTTGTTGAGGTATTGGTTCTTGTTGTGTTTGTTTTTTTTGTAGCTCATTCGTTTAGCGGATTCACACCGTCGGATGTGCCTACGCACATTACAATAGGGAGTGAGGTATTTAAACTGGAAATCGCAGACACAGACCGTTTGCGCACACAGGGCTTGAGCGGCCGTGATGGCCTACGTCAGGGAGAAGGAATGCTTTTTGTCTTTGAACGGCCGGGAACGTACGGTTTTTGGATGAAAGATATGCTCTTTTCTATCGATATTATCTGGTTAGACGGGCGCTTTAGAGTTATCTATCTTGAAAAAAATGTGTCGCCTGACACATACCCGGAAGTTCTCACTCCACCCTCAAGAGCGCTCTATGTGCTGGAGGTTCCCTCAGGAACCGTACAAGAATTGGGGATAGTAAAGGGGATGGAGCTTGAACCTGTGTTTTCAGAATAAAGATATTTTTATCTGCACAGACGCACAAAAACCTGCTATTCGCAGGTTTTTGTGATGGCACTTGTACATGTAAGCCGAATTCTGTATCGAAATCCTCTTGCGAAGATTCGACGGCAACCATTTATCTTGCGTCGTATTTGCACACGACGTCGTTGCGGTTCTCCGAGATCCTGTAAAACAGGAACTTGGCACGACCTTGCATGTAGGTAAGGATTTTGCCGTTTCACCCCTCGACTTCGCTCGGGGCAAGCCCCGGACTGTTTCGAAGATTATCCCGTTACCGGGACCCGAAGTCCTTTCGGACCGCGGCGTCACTGCTCGCACCTCTGCGCTTGCGCGCGGTGGGTGTTACCCACTACCGTCCTCCGGATTTTCATCCGGACATGTTCGGACTTTCCTCACTCTGTGAAAGAACACAGGCGCGATTGCCCTGTACAAGCAGGAGAAGTATATGTGTAATTTTATACAAAAGCAAGGGGTAAAATGCGCCCAATTTTAATGACTCTTACGACGTAACCTGCTATTATGACGTAGTATATATCCTTATGATACAAAGGTTTTTCGCACTTTTTTCATCGAAAATAGACGGTCTTCACCAGGCGGCATATACAATCGCCCTTTTCGCCCTTTTTTCGCAAGTCTTGGGTTTGGTTCGTGATCGTTTGTTGGCACACATCTTCGGCGCAAGCGCCTCACTGGATGTGTACTACGCCGCCTTCAGAATTCCCGATGTGGTGTTTGCGTCCGTTGCGTCTTTTGTGTCCCTTTTTGTTCTCATTCCGTTTCTGACAAAAAAAATGGAAGACAATAAGGAGGAAGCACGACGCTTTTTGTCCGAAGTAACGACCGTGTTTACGTTCTTTATGGTCGGTGTGAGCGCGATTCTGTGGTTTTGCGTCCCCGCAATTTCACACCTTCTCTATCCCGGGTTTTCCGTTGCGCAAAATGAAACACTAATACTGCTCACACGCATCCTCTTGCTCTCACCGATTATCCTGGGATTGTCCAACATCGTGGCGAGCGTTACGCAGGTGACGAAAAAGTTTTTTGTGTACGCAGTTTCTCCTATTGTCTACAATGTGGGAATTATCGTCGGTGTTGTGGTGCTGTATCCGATGTTCGGCATGCTCGGACTTACCTACGGTGTTGTGCTCGGCGCGGTGTTGCATTTATGTGTGCAGATTCCGTCGCTTGTCAGAGAACGCCTTGTTCCGAAGCTTACTTTTGCAATCACTTGGTCGGATATACGTTCGCTGGTTGTGGTTTCAATACCGCGGACAATGACCCTCGCATTCAACCAGATTATACTGCTGGTTCTTATCGGCATTGCATCCCGATTTCCGGAAGGTTCCATTGCCGTGTTTACGTTTGCATTGAACATCAACCTTGCCCCGCTGACCATCATCGGTGTTTCGTATTCGGTTGCGGCGTTTCCGACACTAGTTGATCTTTTTTCAAAAGGGAAGCAAGAAGTGTTTGTAGACCACCTGTTGACGGCGGTGCGCCACATTCTTTTTTGGTCTCTCCCCGCGATGGCGTTGTTTGTGGTGTTGCGTGCGCACATTGTCCGCTTACTGCTCGGCTCCGGTGCCTTTGATTGGTCAGCAACACGTCTGACCGCCGCGGCGATGGCAATGCTTGTTGTTTCTCTTACCGCGCACAGCCTCGTGCTGTTATTTGTGCGTGCGTATTACGCCGCGGGAAAAACAGCAAGACCGTTTTGGATTAATATAGTGGCCTCGGCTCTTTCGCTCGCCGTTGCATACGGAGGCGTCATCCTGTACCAATCATTTGACGGCGTGCGGTTCTTTATTGAATCACTGTTCCGTGTTAGTGATGTTTCCGGTGCCGTCGTCATCATGCTTTCTCTCGGATACAGCGTCGGTATGATATGCAATGCGACCGCCTTCTGGCTGCTCTTCAGGCACGATTTCGGCGGTCATCTTCCTGAGAGTATTTACAGGACGTTTTTGCAAAGTTTTGCCGCTTCGGTTATCGCCGGAGCAGGGGCATATTTTACCCTTCAAGCTCTCGAACCGCTGGTGAATCTGGACTCGTTTATGGGTGTATTTCTCCATGGCATGAGCGCCGGTATCGCCGGTGTTGCCGCGGGTATCCTGGTACTTGTCGGACTCCGAAATAACGAATTATCCGAGATGTGGCAGACACTGCACGCAAAATTCTGGAACGTACAGCCGATTGCACCGAGCCCCGAAGAACTCTAACATCCTTCCCGAAACCTCTTTTTCTGGTAGGATTGTTCTGTTATGAATACACACCTCATACGAAACTTCAGTATTATCGCCCATATTGATCATGGGAAATCCACGCTTGCTGACCGCATGCTTGAGGTGACGCACACCATAGAAAAACGCAAAATGCGCGAGCAGGTGCTTGATTCTATGGACCTCGAGCGTGAGCGGGGAATCACCATCAAAATGGCTCCTGTGCGCATGGACTTCGTCACAGGAGGTGCCTCATACGTTCTCAACCTCATAGACACGCCGGGACACATCGATTTCTCATACGAAGTTTCGCGCGCTCTGAAAGCAGTCGAAGGAACACTGTTGCTCGTTGATGCGACGCAGGGTGTTCAGGCTCAGACGCTCACCACGCTCGCCATGGCTCGCGAACAGGGGCTCACCATTATTCCCGTGCTTTCAAAGATCGATTCGCCGCTGGCGCGTGTTGATGATGTGGCGCTGGAGATTGTTGAAATACTTAACTGTGATCCCAGCTCGATTATCAAAGTATCTGGTAGGACGGGGGAAGGTGTTGAAGCTTTGCTTCAAGAAATCGTGGACCGTATTCCGCCGCCGAAAGAGCCGACGGGAGAATCATTGCAGGCCCTCGTGTTTGACTTCACGTATTCAAATCACCGGGGGATTATCGTGCACACACGTATTATGAACGGCACAGTGTCCGCAAAAGACAGACTGTCTTTTATTGCGGCAGGCGAAGAGTGTTTTGCCGGTGAAGTCGGCGCGTTTACACCGCAAGAACACCCGCTGGATGCCCTCGGTCCGGGTGAAATCGGTTACATTGTGACGGGGATTAAAAAACCCGGCGTTGCGTCTGTCGGTGATACGCTCACAAAACCGAAAAATCCGGCAGAGGCTCTTCCTGGGTATAAACAACCCAAACCCGTGGTATGGGCGAGTATTTTCCCTGAGGGTCAGGATGACTTTACACTGCTACGACAGGCGCTGGAACGGCTGCGTTTGTCAGACTCGTCTCTTTCGTACGAGGAAGAGGCGTCCGGGACGCTGGGGCGCGGTTTTCGTTGCGGTTTTCTCGGGATGTTGCACCTCGAAATTGTGACGGAACGGTTACATCGGGAATCCAATCTTTCTCTTGTCGTCACAACACCGTCGATTACGTACGAAGCGACGTACAAAAACGGAGAAACGGAAATGATTTATTCCCCGGCATTTTTTCCTGACCACGGCATAGCAACACGTATACGCGAACCGTGGGTTTCCGTACATCTCATCACCCCCTCGGAATACATGAATGCAATTATGCAGCTGCTGTATGAGCACGAAGCGTCAATGGAAGATTCAAAAACATTCCACGACGGACGCGTGTCGCTGTCGCTTACCATGCCACTGCGCGAGCTTATGCGGGGATTTTTTGACGCAATGAAAAGTGTGACCGCCGGATACGCATCACTGTCGTATGAGTTGACCGATATGAAAGACGCGGATGTGGTGCGTCTTGATATCCTTGTCGCCGACGAGGTGGTGACGGCGTTTTCGCGGGTGGTGTCTCACCGGACTCTCGAAGAAGAGGCGCGCAAGGCAGTTGAAAAGCTTAAAAATGCTCTTCCACGTCAGCTGTTTGTTACAAAGATTCAGGCTCGCGCCAAGGGACGCATCATTGCCTCTGAGAGTCTAAAAGCTATGCGGAAAGATGTGACAGGATACTTGTATGGAGGCGACATTACCCGAAAAATGAAATTGCTTGAAAAGCAAAAGCGCGGAAAAAAGAAAATGTTGAAAAACGCGAAAGTGAATATTCCTCACGATGTATTCCTAAAAATGGTGAAGGAGTAGAAGGCCTACTTATCGCATCAGTGTCGGCGTGTACAAGGCAATCATGCTGATGATAACCAAAACGACGACTACCATCCAGATAGTCTTGACCACCTTTTGTGTTTTCTTTTGGAATAGCATATAACAAACAGGATTGTACCATAGGAG
>CAZVYH010000003.1:1525-2698 GCA_964631485.1 uncultured Candidatus Saccharibacteria bacterium | reverse complement strand
TATACTAGATTCGTCATTGTATGGCTGATTTTAGAAAACGACAACGAGCACGAAAGCTTCTGTATTCAAACGTTACCGTGGTGCTTTTGCTCGTGCTCCTGTTTTTTGCCCTAAAGGGGCTGTGGGGTGTGTTTGAGAGAAAACGAATGGCCGAGGAGTCACTTGCGCGCGCCCAAACACAGTACGAAGAACTGATGAAACGCAAAGAGTTTTTGTCATCTGAAATAGCGCTACTTGATACCGATGACGGCATTGAGTCGAAGCTGCGGGAGAGGTATAGTATCGCAAAGTCGGGCGAAAAAGTAGTTGTAGTTATCACCGAAGAGGGGGCATCAAGTACAGAACAGACACAAGCGGGGTGGTGGAGTAGGTTGTGGAATTGGTTTAAAAAATAAAACAGGCGCGGGCATGGTTTAGTGGTAGAATGTGACCTTCCCAAGGTTAAGACCCGAGTTCGATTCTCGGTGCCCGCACAGTAAAAAGAAACAGCGCCGGAAGGTGTTTTTTCTTTTTGCTGACGGATGCTCCGAAAATCGAAGGCCGCAGGCGCGCGTCTTGCGGACGAATAAGCGCCGAGGCGGGGTCGACGGTACTTAGGATTTTACAAGCGTAGCGAGTAAAATACTTAGTAACCGGTGACCGATTCTCGGTGCCCGCACAAGTAGTAAGGTTATTGCAGGGTCGAGGTACATGGTATAGACACGCCCACGTAGTTCAATGGATAGAACAACTCCGTCCTAAGGAGTGGATCTAGGTTCGATTCCTGGTGTGGGCACACTGAAGGTGTGGACACAAGCGCGCAAAGTGTTTTGCGCGCGTCCGGAATTGAAAGACGCAGGCATCCGCCGAAGGCGGAGCCGAGTCGGGGTCGCGAACACTTAGTGATTCGTCACCGATTCCTGGTGTGGGCACAAGGTGGTATGATGTTTATATGAACCCTGAAGAAAAACAGCTTCTTGAGCAGACGGCCGCGCTCACAAAAGAAACAAATGAACTTGTACGAAAGATACACCGCCATGTGATGGTGAGCAGTATTATGCGCGGGGTGTACTGGATAATCATCATCGGCGCTTCTCTCGGCGCGTTCTGGCTTATCCAACCATATATCGATTCTATACGCTCTTTAACAGGCGGTGGTGAGAACCAGGAGAGTATTGTGGACCTTCTTTTTTA
>CAZVYH010000003.1:0-1425 GCA_964631485.1 uncultured Candidatus Saccharibacteria bacterium | reverse complement strand
CCGTTTTTGAGTTCTGCAATCGCATCCTCAGCTTTTACTTCTGCGGGAAGTAAAATAGTTCGCGCAAAACTACCCCAGTACAATTCTCGGTGAAAGTAGTCATTCTCATCCGCTTCGTATGTTTCGCGCCGTGAACCTTTAATCGTGACCATTTCCTGACTGATAGAAACATCGAGATCATCAAGGCCGACTCCGGCGACCATAGTTTTAATGATTATTTCGGTAGGTGTCTGACTGACGTCAACGGCAAGTTCCGCATCTTGTTCGCGGTCATCAGCAAGTGATCCGACACTGTCGCGACCCATGATACCCTTTGTCTCTTGTTCGTCATCAAGGTAATCGTCGTCGGTATTGATTGCTCCTGTTAGCCGCTGAAAGAAAGATTGTTTTTTCATGAGAGTAAATGTGGAAGTATTACCGTTTATAAAATGATTGTTACGTCTTTGTATTGTACCACCAACGCCTCAGCCCGCCAGACCCTTCTTTTGCGGACGAACGCGCTTCACATCTTCAAATAGAAGCATGAGGCCTATAACCAGTAACCAGAGTATTGCAAATACGTAAAACAGATTGGCGCCGTCCCCGCGGACGATGAAGTAATTAAACGCTGCATGTAGAGCAACTGCTCCGGCAAGACCGAACCAAAAATATTCGTGGCGGACCCTCTTTTTCTTATAGAACGAGATGGCAATCATTCCTCCGATGATACAGGAAGCGACAACATGCAGAAGGGATGTTCCGATAAACCGTATGTTGCCCGTGAGTATTCCCACGAACACCTCTTTTTCAATAAGCGGGTCTAAGAGGAACAGCATGTTTTCCGCCGCGGCAAAACCGAGGGCGGCCGTGAGTAGGTAGACCATCGCGTCGATCGGCTCGTCCTCTGCCTGTGTGTGCATGCCGCCGATGTATGCGGCCCCGTACTTAAGTGTTTCCTCTATGAGTGCCCAAACAATGAAGATAAACAGCGGTGCAGTTGAAATAAGTTCGGCAAGTTTTTCCAACGGGATTGCAATCACCACGCCGGCCATTCCCAGTAGGAAAGAGGCGACAAGGAGGTGTCTTGGCTCCGGATGTCTTCGATCTTCGCGTAGCCAAAACCAGAGCCAAAAAAAAGCGGGGAGGGAGCCTCCCAAGAATGCGAGAACAACTATCTGTACAAGTGACATACAATTACGCCTGTGGCCACGGGGCTATCATAATCATATCAGTTTCTCTGTGGGGAAGGGAGTTCCAGATTTCTTCTGTGATAAACGGCATGAGCGGGTGCAGGAGCTTCAATGATGTGGAGAGTATGTGCAGGAGCGTCCACTGTGCGGACTGTCGTGCCGCCATATCGTCACCGGAGAGTATCGTTTTCCGTTCTTCAAGGATGACATCGGCAAGCGTGTGCCAGACGTAGTGGTACAACTTTTCTCCCGCGAG
>CAZVYH010000002.1:48906-51499 GCA_964631485.1 uncultured Candidatus Saccharibacteria bacterium | reverse complement strand
TACATTTCTCCTGATGATATGCTCGCCAGAAAAACGCTCCTCTCTATTCAGTCTGGATCTGATTTTCGAGGCGGAGGATTCACCTCCTCGGAGGCTGATTTTTCCTTCCTCTCCCCCGCTGAAATGGAAAAACTCTTTGCTGACACACCTGACGCGCTCCACAACACGGTTGAGATTGCCCGCCGATGCACGTTGGAGATCCCGTTGGGAAACTGGATGTTTCCGAAACTTGAAATCCCCGAAGGGACAACCTATGAAAGCGAATTGCGAAAACGCGTCGATGAAGGGTTTGTACGCCGTGAAATTGAAAAAACACCCGACGTACAGAAACGTCTCGATTTCGAGCTCGATACAATTATTTCAAAAGGATACGCGCCGTACTTTCTTGTTGTGGGAGATCTGCTTGCGTACGCACGCGAACATAAAATTTTGACCAACACCCGTGGTTCCGTCGCCGGTTCTCTGGTGTCATATGTGCTCGGCATCACCACCGTCAACCCGTTTGAGTACCAGTTGCCGTTTGAACGATTCCTTAACCCCCTGCGTCCGTCACCGCCCGACATCGACCTTGATATTGCCGACAACCGACGCGACGAGATGATTGCGTACGCGCGCGAAAAATACGGGGAGGATAAGGTCGCACAAATCGGAACGTTCGGAACCATGATGGCGCGCGGAGCCGTGCGTGACACCGCACGCGCTCTCGGTTTTGATTACGCCATCGGCGATCAGATTGCAAAACTTATTCCGTTCGGTTCACAAGGATTCCCGATGAGCCTTGATCAGGCAATGAAGGACGAAAAAGAACTGAAAGCACTCTATGACCGCGATGAGGACGTACAGCGCATCATTGATATGGCAAAAAAAATTGAAGGATGCGCACGGCACATCTCCGTTCACGCCGCGGGTGTTGTGATTTCACCGATTCCGCTCGTAGACATCGTACCGACACAGTGGGACCCGAAAGGTGAAGGAAAACTGCTCACTCAGTACGACATGCACGCCGTGGAAGATGTCGGTCTACTCAAGTTTGACTTCCTCGGACTCAAAAACCTGGCCATCCTCGCTGAAGCAATCCGCCGTGTACGAAAAATTTATGGCGTGGAGATTGATGTTGAAACACTCCCCATTGATGACGCGCCGACATTTGAAATGCTCGCGCGGGGAGATACCATGGCAGTTTTCCAGCTCGGCGGACAGGCAATGACCCAATTCCTCAAGGAACTGCGTCCGTCGAACATTCACGATATTAATGCCATGGTCGCCCTGTACCGTCCGGGCCCGATGAACAACATCCCTGAATACATCGCACGTAAACACGGCAGAAAACCCGTCACCTATCTGCACCCGAAAATGAAGGACTTCCTTGAACGTTCGTACGGTATTCTTGTGTACCAGGACGACCTGCTCTCCACAGCGCTCGAGCTTGCCGGATATACGTGGGAGACCGTGGACAAATTCCGCAAAGCTATCGGAAAGAAAATTCCCGAGGAAATGGCCAAGCAGCACGTTATCTTCGTCGACGGGTGTATGAAATACTCGGGTATGACCAACGCCCAAGCGGAAGACCTCTGGAAACTTTTTGAACCCTTCCAGGGATATGGTTTCAATAAAGCGCACGCCGCCTCGTACGGACGGCTCGCGTATCAAACTGCGTACATGAAAGCGCACTACCCGACCGCGTACATGGCCGCCGTGCTCTCGGCGGATGCGGGCGATGTAGAAAAAATTTCCGAACTCATCGCCGGATGTGTACATATGGGCATTGAGGTACTCCCGCCGGATATCAATGAAAGCTTCGGGGACTTCTCCGTCGTCCCGAAAGAACTCACAACCGACGGAAAGGAGAAAATTCGCTTCGGGCTGTATTCCATCAAAAACTTCGGACAAGGAATAGCCGACGTCATAATTGAAGAGCGAAAAGCAAACGGTCCGTATGAATCACTCGAAGATTTCCTCTCGCGTATCCATGACCGCAACCTCAACAAAAAATCCCTCGAAGCGCTCGTTCAGTCCGGATCATTGGATCGATTCGGCGAACGCGGCGTCATGCTTGCCAACACCGCTACCCTTCTTGCGTTTAACAAAGAATCTTCGGAGCGCGGTAAGACGCAGGATTCACTTTTCGCAGGGGTTGAAAGCCCGTTTATGTCCCACATTCGCCTCTCTGATGCGGAGAGCGCGACACAGTCTCAGAAACTCGCATGGGAAAAAGAGCTTTTGGGCCTGTACATCTCAGGACATCCTCTTGATGTACATAAAGCCTTTCTGGAGAAAGTACCGACAAACGTGGAAAAGATGAAGTCGCTCCCTCCCGGAATGACCTCCGTCATATACGGACTTATTGAAGACGTGCGACCTATTCTGACGAAGAAAAACGAAAAAATGGCATTTGTGCACGTCAGCGACTACACGGGCACACTTGAAATTGTTCTCTTTCCGAAAGTATACGAAGAATATAAAAATCTTCTTGTTGTCGGAGCATGCATCGGCGCAAAAGGAAAAATTTCGACGCGCAATGGCGACATCAGTATGCTCGCAGATAAAGTAAAACCCCTCGGAGACACCACCAAACCCCTTCCTGTTGCATAAA
>CAZVYH010000002.1:36548-48806 GCA_964631485.1 uncultured Candidatus Saccharibacteria bacterium | reverse complement strand
CCACGACCTGCACTTCGCCGGCGGATAGTGCGGCACGTAAAAGCGCTTGAACCTCGTCCCCTTCGGAATCTGGCGAAGGAGCACCTTACTCGGGATGACGAGTAAACGCTCACTGCTGTCGCAGAGGCGAAACAACAGAATGATGAAGTCCGACTTACGCAGTGATGACCGCGTCACACCGAACATGGCGTAGCGCCTGTCTTCGTTGACGCGCACATTTGCGAGGTGGTGCAGACGGCACTCGAAGCCGTTGATGCGCAACCGCGTCTTGCTGATCACCTTCACGCGGTTCTTGTACACCAGCTCCACCGTCTCCACGGAAAGACCCCGCTTCTGCGCCTCAACGGTAACCCGCTCTTTCAGTTCGTCGCTCGTCACGTCGTTCTCCTTATGGTAAGAGCAGTTGAAGAGTCTGGGGGAAACTATATACTACAGGGATAGTACGGGCAATTATTTTGTATATGAACAAACACACACCAGAAGACCTCGCGCCGATGCGTCACACGCTCTCTCACCTCATGGCGGCCGCCATTTTAGAAGTACGCCCCGACGCGCAACCGACGCTCGGTCCGGCGGTTGATAACGGTTTCTATTACGATTTTGACTTTCCGACACCGATTACCGATGCCGACCTTACAGATATTCAGAAGCGGATGAAAAAAATGCTTTCATCATGGAAAGAATTCTCACACGAGGAAGTTTCCAAAGAAGAGGCGTTGAAACGGTTTGCGGGAAATCCGTACAAGGAGGAACTTATCAACGAAATTATTGAACGCGGGGAAAAGCTTACACTCTACACGTGCGGCGGGTTTACTGACCTGTGTCGCGGAGGGCACGTGGAACACCCATCAGAAGACATCAACCCTGACGGCTTTGAACTTTCGCATCTCGCCGGCGCCTACTGGCGCGGTGATGAAAAAAATAAAATGCTCACACGTGTGTACGGACTGGCGTTTACCTCGCGTGAAGATTTGGATGCGTACAAAACACAAATTGAGGAAGCAAAAAAGCGCGACCACAAAAAACTCGGTAAAGAACTGGATATTTTCATTTTTTCCGACCTCGTCGGCAGCGGTCTGCCGTTGTGGACGCCGAAAGGGACTCTCCTGCGGAATTTGCTTGATGACTACGTATGGGAGCTGAGAAGTGCACGAGGGTATGAACGTGTTGAAATCCCGCATATCACCAAAAAAGAACTGTATGAAAAGTCAGGGCACTGGGCAAAGTTCCAAAACGAGCTCTTTAAAATCACGACGCGTGAAGGACACCTCTTTGCGATGAAGCCGATGAACTGCCCGCACCACACGCAGATTTATGACCGAAAACAGTGGAGCTATCGTGAACTACCTCAGCGCTATGCGAACACCACCGCATGCTACCGTGACGAACAAACCGGAGAACTTTCCGGGCTTTCCCGCGTACGAAGCTTTTCACAGGACGACGCCCACGTGTTCTGTCGTTTGGAGCAGACAAAAGAAGAGTTTCTCAAAGTGTGGGACATTGTGCATGAATTCTACGGCACGTTCGGCTTTGAACTTGTCGTTCGTCTTTCTACGCACGATCCCGCGCACCCGGACAAATATCTCGGAGATGAGACGCGCTGGGCAATTGCCGAAGGTATGCTCGCCGACATCATCAAAGAAAAAGGCGTTGATGCAATCAACGGTCTGGGCGAAGCGGCGTTTTACGGACCGAAACTGGACTTCATGGCAAACGATTCACTGGGGCGACAGTGGCAGGTTGCCACAATTCAACTGGATATGAATATGCCGGAGAATTTTAATCTCACCTGTGTGAATGAAAAAGGAGAAAAAGAACGCATTGTGATGATTCACGCCGCAATCATGGGTTCCATTGAACGTTTTATGTCTATTTTAATTGAACACACTGCCGGCATGTTTCCTGTCTGGCTCTCGCCGACACAAATCAACATCATTCCCGTTTCCGAAAAACACTTTGCACGTGCAAAAGAAATTACCGATATGCTTAAAGCCGAGAAAATACGTGTGCATTTTGATGATTCAAATGAAACACTCGGTAAAAAGATTCGTGCGTGGAAAGTCGAAAAAACTCCGTACGCCGTCGTGTTGGGAGACAAAGAACTCGAAAGCGGCGGGCTCACACTTGAAAAACGTTCGGGTGAGAAAGAATCTCTCTCTCCCGCTGATCTCATTAAAAAATTGCGCGAAGAGATAACTACTCGCCATGCATAACCTCAAACTTATCGTCTTGCTCGCAGGTATCGCCGCCGCAATTGATTTCATCTGGTTGGGTGTCGTGGTCAAAAATTTCTACCAGAGCCAGCTCGGAGATTTGATGCGCCCGTCAGGAGTCTTCGGCGACATACGCCTACTCGGTGCCGTTGCGGTGTACCTTCTGCTTGCCGCAGGAATTGTGTTTTTTGTTTTGCCGAACGCACCGACCGCCGCTACCGCAATCGGATGGGGAGCATTTCTAGGACTGTTGGTCTACGGCGTCTACGATTTCACCAACTGGGCGGTACTCTCCCGCTGGCCGCTTGCTCTCGCGCTTGCCGACATCGCATGGGGAGTTTTCATTCTTGCATTTCTGTCGTGGCTTGCCTCACACCTCTCCCGGATACTCTCGTAGTGCTCGATATTTTCCAATATTAATGAAGAAGCGTCGTTCCCTTTCGGGAACGACGCTTTGTTGCGGGCACGACATGAAATTCTATCCGTCAATACCCACCCGCTTGAGATCGCGGAAGAGGTTCGGTGTAAGATTAAAGAACCGTTCTCCCTTCGGCGGCTTCTCGTCCACCACCTTCACCGCCGCCCAGCCTTGCGGCGTACAGGGAAACTGCCCCGTAACACCGCGCACGACGATAGTCTCGAGCGTCGTCCCGACGGTCATCACAAGGAAGTTACGATGCATGCCGTCGATGAGCTGCAATCGCCCGTGGTCCTCGATAATCGGAGGAAGGTAGTGCGCAATGGCCAACGTACCGTCAATCGTCTCGCCGAAGACGATGAGGGCCGTACACTTCGCCACCCCTCGGGTCACACAGAAGCCCTTGAAGATGTTCTGGAAGCCCTCGAGAAACCCTTGGTACTTCTTCCGTTCGATGAACGTCTGCGGAACCAGGAGACTTGCGGGATCCATACGCACTGTCTCAATCGTCGCGTGCCTGTAGGGATACACGCTCGAGTCACCGGCAAGTGTCACGTTCCGCAGAAGCTGCTCGAGGTAAAACATCGGCATGACGCGCAAGTCGATGATGCGCCTGATGTTACGGAGCGAGGTCACCTTCTTTGCATCCGTCCACGCTTCGAGTTGATTGTCGGGAATCATCGTCCGCTGGCGAAACTCATACATTCCGACGTCGGTGAACATGGTATCTCCTTAAAGATCTGACCCTGGCAACGAGAATACCAGAGTTTGCTATACTGAGCCACATGGCACGTATCGGACTGGATTTTGACGGTGTTATCACCAACTGCGGGAAACTCAAAGCCCTGAGTGCAAAGAAGCTTTTTGGTATTGATATCCCCGAAGGAAGTTTCAAAAAAGAAATTGTTATAGGAGGTGGTTTGTTGAGCCCCGAACAGTACAAACAAGTGCAACTATATGCGTATGGTAATACGGAAATGGGTCGGCACATGGAAGAGCTCCCCGATGCGACAAACTCTATTCGTTCACTTCAAAAAGAACATGAGGTTGTCATCATAACTGCGCGCACAAAAGAGTTTGCCGAGATTGCACAACAGTGGTTACGCTCCCACAACCTCTCTCTTGAAATGCGAGAGGTGTCGTACGAAAAGACAAAAAAAGAAGACGCCACGGATGTTGATATATTCGTTGACGACGATATACAAAACCTCACCGACCTCATTGGGCATGTCCCGCACCTGTTTCTTTTTGACTGGCCGTATAACAAAACAGAAACCCTTCCTCCGGAAATTGAAAGGGTTGCCGATTGGAATACTCTTGTTCAAAAAATAAACAGGATTCTTTCTTAAGACCCGAACTCTTCCTTTTCCCGTTTGCGAACCTCGCCCTCCTCCAGACCGAAGTGATGGCCGATTTCGTGCCACAGCGTCTCGTATATGACGTCTGAAAGGGTTTTTCCGAGCTCCAGTGCGTGTTCCTCGATAGGAAACCGGTATAGCGTTATGGTGTCCGGAAACGCAAAGGGCGCATCGTTGTGACGCTCGGTTCTAGGTACTCCCGTGTAGAGACCGAGAAGCCCTCTATCGGACGCGAGGTGGAGTTCGCGACGTGTTTTTTCCGGCACAACATCTTCAACGAGTATGGCGACGTTTTCCACCAATGCACGGTGTTTCTCCGGCAGACGGGCAAAAGCTTCCGCGGTCATCGTCTCAAATTCTTCACGCGAAACAGGTGTCATATATTAAAACTCATACAACACGTCCCAAAAATACTTAATTCGGTCATTTTCATCTACTTCTATTCCCTCTTCTTTGTAGAGTTTCATACGCTCCACACGATACTTCTCATTAATCCAAATATGACCGTCCGCATAGACAATACGATGAAAAGGAATTTGCGCTCCCGCATCAGATGCCCTGCTAAGGATAGACGTAATACTCTGTGCAGCCATGCCCCCACCTCCTGCCGCTCGTGATATGCGTCCGTAGGTACTCACCCTGCCCGGCGGAATTTTCTGCGCAAGCCTCACCACGCGTTCACTAAATGTCGGTCCGAGCACTTGTTTTTTCATACGCTTATTCAAATTCAATGCACAATGGGGCGTGATCTGATACTTCATCGGGAAGAACCGTAAATCGTTTCACATCTATTTGAGGACTGACAAGAATGTAATCCGCAAACTTTCCGGGTTTTGTGTAAAAACTCGTCCGTGTTGAAGTAATATTGTGTTCTGTAATAAGATTTCGCAAACCATACTCTTCGAGTTTTCTCATACTCTGCGTGTCGGGATTAAGATTGAAGTCGCCGCAAAAAACAACCGGCTCAGTTTGACGTTTTAAAAACGCAATGATTCTATCTGACTGTATGAGTCTGTCTCCTGAATCACTTTTTCCTTGACCGTTCCAGAGTCCGTGAAAATTCAGAATAATCCTCGGGCCCCGCGATGTTTCCAGAGATATGTACTGAACATTACGCGCATGATTACCCGCATCCCCGCTCGGAAGGTGTCCTTTGTCCTTGTGAACAAACACCTCGCCTTCCTCTAAAACAGTACAGGTGTTCTTTACAAACGTCGCGAGTCCGTAATGCTCTCTAAATTGAGGACGGAAATAACCCGTGAACTCGAGCAAAACTGTGCCGATATCGGAAAAAAGCGTCGATTCAATCTTAGGGAGAATTCTGCCCCCCGCAAGTTTGCCCTCCATATCACCGCCTCCGCTCCACACCTCCTGTAAACAAAACACATCCGCATCCGAATGTTGTTTAAAAAAATCCAGAAGCAATTCTTTTCCCGCAAGTCCTCCCCACGTGTTCAGTGAAATAACTTTCATATTCTCATTCTATCACCCACACATGTTGACGTCGCACGCTGTCGGAGTACTCTAGATACATATGAAAACACCCCTTTTTCACGCAGCTGCGGCCGCCGCATACATCGGCCTTATTTCGCTGTTTTTTTATTACGGATCATCACTTTTCGGTCCCGATGACAACGTGTTAATGCCGATGGCGATGTTATCGCTCTTCGTTCTGTCGGCCGCGATAATGGGGTACCTGTTTCTCTACCGTCCCGTACTCATGTATCTTGAAGGTAATAAAGCCGCGGCGCTTTCCTTCTTTTTTAAAACAATCGGCTTATTTGCCGTCACAACGCTCGTCGTATTCGCACTCGCCCTGTTCATCTCCCGCCTGTAGTACCACTTCTCAAAAAGTTCTATAGTTTTCTCGCATCATAGGCCCAGTGCAAGAGCGCTTGTCGCCTGCGTCGCTGGCACCCCTCATCACCCCGTCTGCAGTGTCCCACCAGCTGTGACACGTGCCGGCGCATTGCCCTCCACCGTGCAATCTGCCGGGCATCTTCCACGGGAATTCTGCGTCCCATGTAATACCTGCAGTACCACTGAAACCACCCGCGCGGATCGTCTTTGTGTATCCATCCCTTGGCGCGCCACACCGACAACGGCTGCGATGCGTTGATGCCGAAGTAGTTCAATGCCGGATCATGTTTGAAACTACCCTTCTTCTGCAGGCGCGCTTTTGCAAACCAACTTTTCGGAAATTCTTTGGTGCAATCACGCATATACACACCACCGAATACGCCGAGATGGAGCATCTCAGCCGGTGTGAGTTGTGGTTTAAACAACGGGTCAAACTGCTTGCCGACAGGAGCAACGCACGCATATCTATATCCGCGCTGCATCGTGTCATTAACGGTCATTGTTTGTACACGTTTTTTCACCATACACTCAACGTGCGACAAGGTACGCAACAAAAAGCGCAAGGTTACCCCACCAACATACAAACGATACAAGAAAACTTGCGGTTATCTTTTTCTGCCAGACAGACGGCAACAGTTCTGTTGCGCGTCCTTGTTTTTCACGTTCAATTAAAAATGGACTTACCGAAAACGAAAGAAATATACCGTTCGCGACCATTACTACAACTGAGAGAAGATGTACGAGCGTAATAGTGTGTAAACCATAATCGCGATATAACAAAAATCCTCCCAGGACAGCAAGTATCATGCCGATCCAAATAAGCGGCTTGGTTACTTTATGTGTGCGTGTCGTCGCTTCCGTCCAATACGCCGAGTGCCGCCCCAGGAAACCGTGCACATCAATAACCGTAACCGCACCGAGCCCCACAACAAAACCGGCAATAACAAGAAACAAACCGGCAAAATCAAACCAGTTAATTGAGAAGAAAGTAAGCATAGTTTAGATACGAGGCAAAAGAAACCCAGAGTAGGTATGGTACAAGAAGCCACCCTGCTGTTTTTGAAAGTTTCCCGAAGAAAATAATGGTAAGTATGATAAGCGTCCACAGAAGCGCAATAACAATAAGCGCACCGCCGATGTTCTGCGCGCCAAAAAACACAAATGACCACAAAGAGTTCACCACCAGCTGCACAAAAAAGAGACCGAGTGCGAAACGCACGTCTGCACGATCCCATCCTTTTTTCCACACAAGAAACGCCGCAATACCCATCAAGGCATAGAGTGTCGTCCATACCGGCCCGAACACCCACGACGGTGGCGCGAGCTCCGGCTGCACCAGCGTTGGGTACCACGACGAAACAGATGAGGTGGTAAAGACAGAGCCGATAATTCCAGCGAGTTCAGACACCACAACCGCAACCATGAGATGCAAAAAATCTTTGAATTTCATATGTATATAGTAGCATTAAAATTTCTTTCTTTATGCTATACATTATTTGACAAAAATATTTTTTTAACACATAATCGCATCAGAAAAGAGAAAGGGGTGACGTATGAACTTCCAAGAGCTCACCGAGCTTCTGGCACAACATCGAAGGTTACTGCTACGCGGAGAGGTGGATGACGGGAGACAAATGGTCTTGTCGACCGCTCTGACGCTTCTCGATCTTCAGGGGCATGACCCCATCAGACTCGAGATCGACTCCGGCGGAGGCAGTGCTGACGCCGCCCTGTACCTGGGCGACACAATTCAGTCCATCCGGTCCCCCGTTCATGGTGTCGTGGTGGGATTCGCGGGATCGGCGGCATTCGACCTCCTGCAGATGTGCGATGTGCGCATCGCCCGCCCCAACGCCACGGTGCTGTTCCACGGAGGATACTCCAAGATCTACTGGGACAACCAGGAAGCAACGTACGTGCGCGGTAAGTACCTCTACGAACGGGGTCTTCGTAAAACCGCCGCACGTTCAGGTCAACCGTTGCGTCGAGTTCGCGCCTGGTCACGCGAAGACCGCAAGTTCTCCGCGCACGAAGCCCTCGCGTTGGGCTTCATCGACCGGATCGAGCACCCCACCACGAAGACCGGCAAGACCATGTAGCACCGGTGTTCTTCGTAGCCCTGCCGACGGAATCCCCCGTCGGCAGTTTTTCATACCCAACAAAATAGAAACGAAAGAGCCCCCGCAAAGAGTCTGTGGAAACTCTTCCGGGGGGTATTGGTGGAAAGAACGTTAACGCGACGACTTGAGATACGAAAGTGCCCGACTGATGTAGGTCTTCCCCAGATCCCAATCAATCGGATCCAACGAATTACCGCTCTTCCGAAGTCTACCCTGGGCATCGATAGCAAGAATCGGAAAAAATTCGCGAAGCGGTTCGAGAAGCTTGAGCGTGTCTGGTCCCAAACCTCCGGCAACACCGACAGTCAGCCTAGGCACTCTCTCAACAACCGCCGCGACGAACGGGTGAAGATACCCCGCGTCGAGACCAAGTCCCTTGCCCATTGACTTGTCCAACAGAACACCGTTGAGCACTCCGTCGTACTCACCGAGTCTGGCCACAAGCTCGCCCGGGCTGTTGTTCACCATCTCGAACGCGTGCGCGTTCACCTGTAGGATGAAAAACAATCCGGGAAATCTCTTCCGAAGAGACTCCAGTAGCGACGGCGCCGGCCAGATCATGTCGAACTGTATCGCATCAAGATTGCACCCGCCGTACATTGCCGCGACGATGAGATCTTCTTCGGTTGAGAGGCCGTCGAAATCGGCGTAGTGCAATGTGTTGAGCACGTGCCGGTAGGAAAGGAAAACCTTGTTGAGTTCTTCTTTCCGAACCCAGGCATTCTCCCACTTCGTCGGAAGTTCATGGAGCGTCTTGTAGCTCATCATAACGCCGACCATGAAAGAACGTTCGTGCATCTTGTGTACGAACATCTCACCGAGGTAGTAATCCGCCATCATCTGCGCCTGCTGCGGTGTTGCGAAATCGGTGATGCCTACCCACGGGAAAAGCCACCCGTAACGTTTGTGATCTTCCATCTCGTCCTCCGTACTCGCGTGAATACACCGTTTGGTCGTATACATTTTCTGGACAGTACTATACACGCCCGGCAGAAAAACGAAAGGTGGTTTTATGGGTGTGTCGTTTTTCTTTTGAAACACGAAAGAGTATGGTCGTTGACCATACCGACCGCCTGCATGTGCGCATAGATAACCGTTGAACCCAAAAATGTGAACCCTCGTTTCTTGAGATCCTTTGCGAGCGCATCGGATTCTTTTGTTGTCGCCTTGTAGTCCTTGAGTGTCTTTATTGTGTGTTGCACTGGTTTGTCTTTCACAAATGACCAAATATATTTTGAAAACGTACCGAATTCTTTTTGTACTTCCAAGAACCGTTTCGCGTTATTAATTGCCGCCTCTATTTTTGCGCGATTGCGAATGATGCCCGCATTTTTCAAAAGCCGTGCCACATCTCTTTTTTCGAATTTTGCCACTTTTCTCGGATCAAAGCCGGCAAATGCTTTTCGGTAGTTCTCGCGCTTGCGCAACACGGTTAACCACGAGAGCCCTGCTTGTGCACTCTCAAGCACCAGGAACTCAAACATTTTGGGGTCGTCATGTACAGGAACACCCCATTCAGTATCGTGATACTTTTCGTAGAGCAGGTCACCTTCTTTTACCCACGGGCATCGAATTACTTCCTTCATGTTTGTAATAATAACATCATTATTTTGGTCAGGTTCGTTGATTCAGACGCTTTTTTCTTGTATCCTGTTGCCACGGCCTCATCGTCTAGCCTGGTCTAGGACGCGACCCTCTCACGGTCGAAACTCGGGTTCGAATCCCGATGAGGTCACTATTTTCCAACTCGCTTGCTTTTTTCAAGGTATGCGCGAACAATGAGTACCTAGAGAAAGGAGGCCGCCATGCCGAAGTGGTTTCAGTTGGCCGTCGCGGGCGTCGTCGTGGGCGCCTCCGTCGTATTCTTTTCGTTCGCAGTCGGGTACAAGCTCTACAAGAGCGTGACCCGATGAACACCACGGCGGCCCCTCACCGGACCGCCGTTTCGTACACCAAAAAATATTTGACAAATTAAATTTTAATTATATGATACTTCCGGAGTTGTTTCCGAATCTCAAACCAGAGGTTCGGTAAAATCCTACCCGAGGTGACTATGCCCGAAGTACAGGAACACCCCGCAATCGAGGAGGCCATCCTTCAGAAGGCCGACCAGCTTCACGCTCTGGTTGCAGCAAGCGTCCCCGACCCGCACAAGAGGCATGAGTTGCTCCTGCGGATGTGGTCCGTCCTCGACGCCACCTTCGGCGGAAGCCCCTTCGCCCAGAGGGTCTTCCTGGAGACCATCGCCTTGGCCCGAAAGGACAAGACCGCCCTGTAAGGTCCCGAGGAGAAAAGAGACGTGCGGCAGCCGCGAGGCTGCCGCTTTCTTTTATATTGACAACAAACACAAAAGGCACAGAATGAGAACGGAAAGAAGGGAGACATCCCATGGAAATGAAGTTTCCCGTAGGAACCCTGGTGCGGGCGGTTTTGCACCACACCATGGGTGACGTCGGCACCGTAGAGAGTGCCTTCGTAAAAAGTTCGCCGGGCTACAAGAACGGCGAACCCTACCTCCAGTACACCATCACACTCCTCAACAACGCCGGTACGCGCGAGATGCCGGAATTCTGGCTTGAAAAGGTTGAAGAGTAGCAACGCCCGGCACGAAGTTCATGCCGGGCGGCTTCTGTTATGTTTATACACATTGCCTTTTGAAACCCTGGGCGTACTATCAGGTATGGAACCATCCTGTTCTTTGACAATCAGAACAGGAACTACACAAGAAACAAGAAAGGACACCTATGCCTGATGAAGGCGGTAGTAGTGTCGTGGGAAAGATCTTCGTGCTGGACACCAGCACGATCATCTACGAACCCGAGTGCCTGAACCCCAACCGCGCAATGTTCGGTGACAACGACGTGGTCGTGCCGATCATGGCTCTCCGTGAGCTCGACGGCCTCAAAACCGACATGCGTCGCGGAAGCAATGCGCGCCAGGCTATTCGGTTGTTGGGGGATACGTTCCCCACAATCGAGAGCATGCGTAACGGCGTGAAAACGGACGCCGGCGGACGCATGCGCATCGTCGGGGCAAACGGAAGCGGTACGACACTCCCGAAGGAGTATCTCGGTAACACAGGGGATGACCTCATTCTCAGTGTCGCGAACGGTCTCGCGGCTGCGGAGATGGAGAAGTCCCCGGAACACCGCCGCCACGTCATCTTGGTGACGAAGGATGCATCTCTTCGTCTCAAGGCGCGTGCTGCGGGCGTCGACGCCGACGATCTGAAGACGGGCAAGGTCGAGAGACCTCAGACACTCGCCCCTCGGATTGCGGATGTCGACGCATCACGGGAGCTCATCGACGAGCTCTACAACGTCGGCTCCATCGGGATTGACGATCTTCCGCTTCCCTACGGATTGCACGTGAACGCGTGTGTCCGGCTTTCGGACCCTGACGACAACAAGAAGTCGGCGCTCGGCATCTTCGTGCCGGGAGATCGCATCATCGTGGTTCGCAAGGGGGGTTCGGAGAAGGGTAAGCGAGGAATTGCCCCGCGCAACGCGGAGCAAATCTTCGCCTACGAGATGGCTATGAGGCCCGACATCCTCACGACCATCCTGGTCGGCACAGCCGGCACCGGCAAGACGCTCATGGCACTGAAGGCCGGAGTGGACTTGCTGGAGACCCAAGGCTCGGGCATCCGACGCATCGTGTGCTTCAGGCCCATGATCGACATCGGCCCTGCTCTCGGGTATCTCCCCGGGGACATCGACGAGAAGTACGCGCCGTGGGTGTCTCCGATTTACACCAACCTGCAGTTGCTCCTTGCCCATCGCGCCAACGGTAACGGCAACGGCGAGGTGGAAAACGGCGACAAGAAGGGTAAGCAGCAGAAGCCCGCCGACCCGAAGGAGCGCTTCAACAAGTACATCAAGGATGAGGTCATCAGCGTCCAGCCGGTAACCTTCATCCGCGGCACCACGCTTCCCAACAGCTTCATCATCGTGGACGAGGCACAGAACCTCACCCCGCACGAGATCAAGGCGCTCTTGACTCGTGCAGGAGAAGGTTCGCGCGTCGTCCTGACCGGCGACCTCACACAGATTGACTCACCGCATCTCGACGCGGCCTCCTGTGGTCTCGCCAAGGCCTTGGAGCGCATGAAGGGGCACTCCGCGTTCGCGGCGATCGAGCTCGTGAAGGGCGAGCGCTCGAGGCTGGCCACCATCATCGCCGAGCTCTTCTCGGACCTGTAACCAGCCGTTCCTGACTTCTGATTGTTTTTCTCTCCACCCGCGTGCTTCGGCCCGCGGGTGTTTCTATTACCTAATCCACCTGCGGTC
>CAZVYH010000002.1:16108-36448 GCA_964631485.1 uncultured Candidatus Saccharibacteria bacterium | reverse complement strand
CGGTCGGAACAAAAGATAAGCAATTATCTTTTGTTCCACTCGCTTCCTTGCCGCACGAGGAGCGTCTCTGCTTGCTCGGGGTGTGCAAGTATTTCTTTAGTGACACGCTCAACGCGCATCGACTGAGAACCCTTTAACAGTACAACGTCCCCTTTTTTTAAAATACTTTTTACAAAAAGTGCCGCCTCTTGTGATGTATCAAAACTCTCCACGCGCAATACCCCGGCGTCTTTTGCTTCACGCGCTGCCGCCCTCATTCGGCTTCCTACGGTCACCAGCACATCAATACCCGCACATAACCGTCCCGCCTCTTTGTGCGCATCTTCAGAATATTTTCCCAACTCCATCATATCTCCGAGAACGGCAATTTTTCGTCCCGACCGAATGTCTTTGAGCGTTCCGAGCGCACTTCGAAGCGCAACAGGAGACGCATTGTATGTATCATCAATAAGCGTCGTGCCGTGGAGTCCTTCAAGAATACGCATGCGCCCGAGAGGAAGTTGTATGGTACGCAACGCATCGGTTACCTCAACCAAGTTGAGGTTGTGAGCAACTCCGAAGGCGCAGGCGGCCAGATAGGGATACATGAGATGTTCGCCGACAGTTCCTTGCACCTCGAGAGGGACAATGTTGCCGCCGTGAAGTATTTTAAATGTGCATCCCGCAGGAGCACCCCCCGCGTCGTATATAACCGAATAAAAATCACCACGAATATCTGCTTCGTCATGCTTCCCGTAGGTAAATGTTTTACACACTGAGTCATTTTTTAAATTCCTCACCATCTCATCATCGTGCGAGAGAATGAGTGTTCCGTTCGGAGACAGTCCGCGGAGAATTTTTTTCTTTTCCTCAAAAAGGTCTTTCGGTGAGGGGAAGAATTCCACGTGTACGGGCGTTTCTCCTATGTGCGTCATAACAGCGCTACGCAGACGCAACCATGACATTGAACGCTCCATGTCACCCGGGTGGTCAACGCCGAGTTCAAGGACAAGCCATTTCGGATATGCCGACGGCAGTACAATAAGCCGAAGCCCGTGTACAAAAATACGCAGCCACCCGGCCACACTCCCCCATGCACTTTCACACCCGAGCACAGTTAACGGAATACCCAGTTCTGAATTGTAGCTTTTTTCGCTAGCGCGTACGGACCCGAACACCGCCGCGACATTCGCTAACGCGTCCTTTGTCGACGTCTTACCGACGCTTCCTGTAACGCCGACGACATCCGGTTTATATTTTGCCAACACAAGCCGTGCTTCAAAGGTGAGAAGTGTGACCACTATTTTTTTAAAAAAAGATTTCATACGATTAGAGCGGTTGTCTGTCCGGGGGAATCTGATAGTAGTTTATGAGAAAATCGACGGTGTCCATGAACGGTAATGTAAATGTTTGGGAACCGAAACTTGTGCCGTGTGGCTCCTCCGCGAAGAAGAACACGAGAAACCTCGGCTGGTACGCCGGAAAATATCCGAAGAACGAGTGCAGGTATCTGTCATCATAGTAGCCACTGCCGCCTTTTCGCGCAATTTGTGCCGTTCCTGTCTTTGCCGCTATAGCGTATGTGTCTTTTTTGACAGTTCCCCCGAGCAGATATTCGTCAACCACCTCCACGAGCATTCGTGTGATTGTTTCACTTGTTTCAGGACGTATAACTTGTTTTCCTTCCGGATGCGCGACGCTTGTCGAAAAACCGAGGTCATAAGAAATTTCCTTTACTATGTGCGGAGAAATGAGTTTCCCCCCATTACCTAGTGCAGAAAGCGCGCGCACCATCGCAATCGGCGTCACCGCGATCCCTTGTCCGTACGCCGCGGTAATGTGCTCAATGTCGCGAGTCGTGTCCAGCGTACTCAGGTCGCCGCTGATTTCTCCGGGAAGATCTATTCCTGTTTCTATACCCAAACCGAATTCTTTTATATAGTCCGTGAAGCGTTCGTTGCCGAGACGAGACACTACAAATGCCATCCCGGTGTTCAGTGAATTACCGAGCACCTTCACCATATCGGTGTGCGGACCGCGCGCCTTGAGGTCGTAGTTCCATATCGTCCTTCCGTTTGCCGTCACAGAACCCTCGTCAGTATATGTTGTGTCCGGCGTTACGACACCGGCATCAAGCCCGGCTGCCATCGTCAGCGGTTTCATAATAGAACCGAGTTCAAATCTTCCTTCAACTATCGGATTACCGAATACCAACGGGTCTTCCACTCCGGAGAAATCATTCGGATTGAATGTGGGACGAACCGCAAGAGCAAAAATCTCTCCTGTCATCGGATCAATAATAATACCTCCAAGTCTGCTGGGGGTGAGTTCGGTATCAACGCGCGCTAACACTCCTTCAAGAAATGCCTGTACAGTAGGTTCAATAGTCGTCACCACATCTCCTTCACCTTCCTCGTTTTGGGTACGCGCGACATCTTTCACTGTTGAAAAAATCTCGACAAAAATATTTTTGTACAACTTCTTATCATTGCGCTGGAGCACATGTTCGTAGTGCCGTTCCAAACCATATCGTCCAGAAAACGTGTCTCCTTCAAATCCGACGAAACCAATTGTATTAGCGGCTAATTCTTCACCTGGATACAACCGCCACCGCTCTTTCTCCAACAAAACTCCGTCGATAGCAAGTGACCGTATCGCCTCGGCGGTTTGTTCGTCCAAACGCCGTGCGATAACAGCATACGTATCGTCTTTCTTTTCCGCACGCATAAAAAATTCTTCTCTATCTATCTCTATACGTGCACTCAGTTGTTCGTATACGTCCTCCGGGTCAGCAATGTGGGAAGGATTGATTGTCAGCGTAAAACCGGATGCAAGTGTTGCGGCTGATACACGGTATCCGTTCTTATCCTGAAAAAAGATAGTCCCGCGGTCAAACAACCCCCCGCTTGGTCGAGCGTATTGTCGGTCGGCTTGTTCCGCATAGTCCTCGCCGTCAACTATCTGGACCAAATACAGCCTGCCAACAAGTCCGAGAGCCAAAACAAAAAACACCAGAAAAAGAATGCGCCCTCGTGTTCGGGATAGATCAGTATTAGTAGGCGCCGTCATGCAAGGTCAGAGTAGGAGTGTGCTGAGAAACAAAGAGGGAGACTTCCGCGTCCACAAAGCCGCGAACCCGGGCCTCATCAAGCGTCAGAAGGTTCATTCGGCGCATGTAGTCATGTTCAAGCGAACTTACCGATGAAGCTGTTTCTGCGACGTACTGCTGCAACACCTTCTGTGTAACCCCTCGTGAGAGCACTTGTACGTGCAGCACGGCATACACCACAAAAACACCCGCTACAACAACGCTCAGGCTGACAATGACCTTTTTATAGATTGTGTTGAATTGTAGGAGGTCGCGTACCATATGTTTATTTCTGTAAAATTCTTAGTTTTGCGCTACGTGATCGTGGATTTCGCCGTACTTCGTCAAAATCAGGAGTAATGGGTTTTTTGGTTATCCGTGTACTTCCCTCTTGTGCTTTTTCTTTAAAAAACTCTTTTACTTTTCTGTCCTCTAAACTATGAAAACTGACAACCGCCATTCGTCCTCCCTTCTTCAAAACCGCGTATCCTTTTGATAGACCCTCATCCAGCGCGCCAAGCTCATCATTAACTGCGATACGAAGTGCTTGGAATGTCTTTGTCGCCGGGTGAATCGGTCCTCCCGTGTATCCGAGTGCCTTCGTGATAACGTCAACTAACTGCGTCGTCGTCTCAATCAGATTCTTTCGTCGTGCGTCAACGATAGCTTTCGCAATTTTCTTTGCATTTCGTTCTTCGGCATATCCGATGAGTACATTCACAATCTCGTCTTCTTTCCATGAGTTCACGATATCGCGTGCGGTAAAGTGTGACGCATCCTGCTTCTCTCGAAAGGTCATGAGTAGTGGCTCCTCTCGCATAAAACTGAATCCCCGACCCGACTCTTCAAGTTGCATAGAGCTCAGCCCTATATCAAATGCGATACCGTCAATCGCCGCTATGCCGAGTTTCGTGAGGACTTCGTCTACGTCACGAAAGTTTGCGTGGACGAGGTGTAGTACACATTTCGCATCAGCAAGTTTTTCTTTCGCAGAGGCAAGTGCCCCCTCGTCCTGATCCAATCCGATGACGACACCTTCCGGACCAACTGCATCACAGAGCGCGTTCGTGTATCCGGCACCGCCGACCGTCGCATCAACAACCGTCGAACCCTTACTCAGGGCCAATCCTTCAATCACGTGTTGTAAAAGAACAGGAACGTGCATGTCTTACAAGGCACCGATGCCGCCGAGATGTTCGGCGAGCATGTCCGCTTCTTTCTCAATGCGGTGCTTGTATGCATCCCACGCTTTTTCATTCCAGATCTCCGCCCGTGTCTGAACACCCGTAACCACGACTTTGTTTTTCAAATCAGCGAAGTCTTTAAGAAAATCGGGAATGAGCATACGACCGGCACCGTCCACATCAACTTCTACCGCACCTGAGAGCATGAACCGGGTGAATCCTCGCATGCTTGCCTGGCCCATACCGAGCTCACCGAGTCTTTGTGAAATGTTCTGCCACTCTTTGTGCGAATAGATAAAGAGACATCCTTCCAACCCTCGCGTAATCACTAATTTTTTTCCAAGCTCCTGACGAAATTTCACCGGAAGCGAAAGACGCTTCTTGTCGTCTAATGTGTGAATGTATTCGCCGATAAGCATGTGAATGAATGGTGAAGGAAACGCCACATCCTGTGCGTTTTTTTAAGACGTGGTGGGAAGCCGGATGTGGTCAGCCTCCCACTTTGTCCCACATGATTAGTATTGTATGCCATCCTATCCCACATGCAAACAGAGTTATCCACTTTTGTGCATATTAAAAAGAGCCGTCCTTCCGGACCGGCCCTGTTATCCACGTGCTCCTCGTGTGGCCCTATTGTTCTCCGCGCGGGCGCATCAGAGGGAAAATTTGCCCTTCGCGGACGTTCAGATTCATGAGGAAGCTAAAGAGTCGTTCAGAGACACCGAAACCGAACGTCGGCGGCATGCCATACTCCATCGCCTCAACATATTCCATATCGGCCATCTGTGCTTCTTCGTCACCTTTGTCACGCAACGATTGTTGGTATTCAAAACGTTCTCGCTGATCAAGGGGGTCATTGAGTTCACTGAAACCCTTCCCCATTTCAGAACCGGCAAGAATGACCTGAAAACGCTCTACGGTTGCATCGTCATTTCGCGCACGTTTTGCGAGCGGTTCAAGATACACGGGAACACCGATGAGAAATGCCGGACCTCCAATTGTTTTTCTAATATTTTTCCAAAGACCGTCAACCGCGCGCTCCTTCGATTCCGGAATCGGCATATGCGGATGTGTTTTTGTATAGAGCGCAATCGCGTCTTCTTCAGACACTACTCTAGGATCAATACCGTACTCTTTTTGAATAAGCTCACAGAAGTGCACGCGCGGCCACTCATTATTCAAATCAACCTCAAATTCGCCAATGGTGAATTTCGTCGTGCCGAATGTTTTTTCCGCAACAGTACGGTACAACTCCTGTACCATCCGCATACCTGTTTCGTAGTCAGCATACGCTTCGTAACTTTCAAGCTGTGTGTAGTCCTGCAAGTGTTCGGCGGACATGCCTTCGTTACGGAAAATACGTCCGATTTCAAATGTTTTTGGAATACCTGCAACCATAAGTTTTTTCTGCCAGAGCTCCCCCGCCGAGATACGCAGGAAAACATCAATATCCAACGCGTTGTGGTGCGTCACAAACGGACGCGCTTCAGCACCTCCTGTAATTGTCTCCAGAACAGGTGTCTCTACCTCAATATATCCGCGCTCAAGATAAAATGCGCGCATGGCATTCCAAAAAACGGAGCGCTTCTCAACAACCTGTCGTGCGGTTTCATTTGAAAGAATATCCAAATAACGCCGACGAAGTCGTTCTTCCGAATCCTGAATACCAACCCACTTCTCCGGAAGAGACCGCAGTGATTTAGAAAGCATCCTCCACGAAGAAACGAGTACGCTCGGTTCCCCCCGTTTTGTTTTTGTGGGTACCCCTGAGAGATCAACAAAATCCCCGACATCAACTGTGTCTACAAAAAGCGTGAAGGCATCCCCAAGCCCGTCGTGTTTGAAATATCCCTGCAACTTGCCCGTTCCGTCAAAGATGTCGGCAAATACCATTTCGCCGTGTTCACGTATGGCAATCACACGTCCGGCAATCGTAACCGGAGCACCGTCAACTTTTGAATCAAACTCACCGAGCAAATCTACAATAGCGGTAGTGCGTTCAGAAGTCGCCGGATATGGCACAATCCCTTTCTCTTTTAAGAGAGCGAGTTTTTTAAGCCGATCGTTTCGAATGTCATCAAGGGACATGGATTGAATACTAGATGCTAGAGATTGGATGCCGAATACATAAACGGAAAAAGATACTACGTTCTAGTATCTGATATCCAACCTCTACACGCCATGGTACACGGTTTGTGTTTCTTAGTCGATAGAGACAACGGTATACTCTATCTTTTTTCCCGTAGGCGTAGTGAACGTGAAGGAATCTCCTTTTGTTTTACCCATGAGCGCCGATCCGAGCGGAGACTGGAAAGAAATGCGCCCCGACGCCGTGTCTGCCTCTTCTGAGCCGACCACAAGAAGTTCTTTTTTCTCTTTTTCTCCTTTTTTCTGGATAGTCACCGTAGAACCCACTTCAACAACACCGCTGTGGTGCTTTTTAACGATTTCGGCGGACTCTAAAAGCCCCACAAGATATTTAATACGTGATTCAATCTGCCCCTGAGTTTGGCGAGCCTGCTGATACTCGGCGTTCTCAGACAAGTCTCCGAGTGAACGGGCATACTCAAGTTGCCGCGCAATTTCATTCCGTTGCGTTGTAATTAAAAAATCAAGCTCGTGTTTGAGCTCGTCGTACTTCTCTTTTGTTAAATACTGTTTTTCTTTAGCCATGCCTGTCTGCGACTATACGGGGAAGCATTGTACCTGTTGTCGGTCACAAAAACAAGCTCTCAGAGATCGCCTCGGGCTATATCAAAATATTCCGGAGTATTTTGGTGCATCCAGTCAAATAAACGGCGCACAACGGAAGCTGAACCGATGAGGTTGGTAACGGGACCTTTCTCCATAACCATAACAAACGCGTATCGGGGAGATTCGTACGGCCAAAACCCTTGTATCCAAGAGTTGACGCGTTCCTTGGAAACACCGAGTTCGGCGGTTCCTGTTTTTGCCGCAATCTCCGCATATGGTACATCAAGAGCTTTTGCGCTGCCTTCAAGAACTCCGCGGCGCATTCCCTCACGAACAACGGTGAGAATACCCGCATCTATCGGAACGGCATCAACAGGTGCCGTCTGCGCATCAGCGCGAAGATGCGGAACCACAAGAAGTCCGTCGTTTGCAATTGCCGCAACCGCACGAACCATTTGCAAGGGCGTCACTTGAAATCCGTACTGTCCGATTGATGTGTTGTACGTATCGCCAAGTCGCCAAGGATCATCGGGAAATTGTTCCTGCTTCCACGCGATACTCGGAACGAGGCCGTCCACTTCCCCGGAAATATCAATCCCGGTTTTTTGTCCGATACCAAAAAGAGACGTGTACTTTCCGATGTTCTCAATACCGAGCCCCTTCTGATCACCAAACCCACCGCCGATAGTCATGAAGTACACGTTTGATGACACCGCAAGCGCCTGACGCATATCCACCCAACCGTGGGCTTTCCAATCTTTAAAAATGGTCGGCTTATCCGGATTGTACGGGTTTGGAACACGCAGTGCGCCGTCACTGTAAAATTCTTTCTCCGGCGTCACCACACCTTCCGCAAGCGCTCCAATAGCTATGAAGGGTTTAATAATAGACCCCGGGGTATACCGCCCGCCTATTGCGCGATTGAGGAACGGCGTCTGAGGATCCGCCCCGTATGCGGCAAGAGCATCCGCATCACTTCCCTCAGAAAGAATATTCGAATCAAAACCTGGTATGCTCATGAGGGCGATAATCTCTCCGTTGCTCACGTCCATAATAATTCCCGCACCTCCGGAGAAACCTTTTTCTTCCATAAGGGAACGTGCATACTCATAGAGGGTTTTTTGTATACGGCTGTCTATGGTGAGGTGTAAAGGCTCCCCATCACGAGGTCTTTTTATAATTGACCCGGCCACCAGTTCTCCGAGTGCATTCTGTTCAACAATTCTCCGTCCCTGTTCTCCCGATAAAATCGCGTCATACGTTTCTTCAATTCCCTCAATACCGGTAATCGTGCTCTGAATGTAGTACCCGTTGGCGTCCACCTGCGGATAGCGAACATACCCGAGTATATGCGAAAGAGACAAATCGGGATCATATTTGCGTAATGAAAACGTCTCGTCTTCAGGTACCGTTGATGTTGCCGTTGATGTTGCGGCGGTTTGAGATTCGTTCCATGCCAATACAACGCCCGTCCTGTCATAAATCGGACCGCGCTGAGAAAAGATAATGGTATGCGCCAATCGGTTTGATTCGGCGCGAGCGGCATTCGAATTCCCCGTCATAATCTGGAGAAAAAAGACGCGGCCGACGATAACACAGCCGATACACCCGAGAAACAGCCCGAACAAAAAGAGCACTCTGCGTGATATAGGTTTTTCTATTTTTCCCTCAAATTGATCTTTATCGAAATGAGGAATATTACGCGCGTCCAAAAATATCTCGTCAGGACTGATATCGTAAACCGGCATACTTTTCTTACGACGAAAAAGCATCATAGCGAATGTATCGGCGAATAAACAGCATTCCAAAACACAACACAACGGCTATCGCAGTTGTAAAAAAACGAACGCCGAATACGGGGTGTGTCGCGTACAACATGTCGTACAATGCCGCAACGACGACACCTTCAAGAAATATCGGGAAACGAAATGAGGCAAACGCAATTGCAACCATAAAAACCCACCAGGGAAAGAGGAGGGAGAGAAGAAAGACACAAAGAACCAATGCGGCACGTTCCATAGGTATTATTCGAGATTTTCGTCCGGCCGTATTACCACAGTTCGTATTTCAAATATATTCTGGGGCATTACCGCACGCACAACGCTGAACGCTTCGGCATCACTTTCCGTAATCTGCTTCACGCTACCGAGTATTTCGCCGCTTACCAGAAAGACATTGTCGTTACGGGAAACGTCGGCCTCCTTCGGAACGGATACCTCAAACGCTCCCCCGCCCAATCCGCGCGCAAGCACAAGAAAATCATTTTCTCCGATACGCACTTCCTGCTCAAAACCCGGTGACGAAAACAAACGAATTCGTGATGTGTTCTTTGAGACGCTGTCGACAACACCTAGAGCAACGGTCGCATCAAAAAACACGACATCTCCGCTCGAAACACCCTGTGCCGTACCGGCATCAATAAGAAGCGTGTCATAGGGAGAAAAAGGCGGGGTTTCAAGAACGCGCGCCGTGAGCACAGAAGAAGTTGTTGATGAGGTATCTACAGAGACCCGGGCATATTCGCGCCTAAGCGAATCATATAAATCACTCTTTACTTGTGCACGAAAAAGATCCTCTCGAAGAGAAGTGTTTTCTTCAACAAGCGCTTTTCGAGAAACAAACGCCGCAAAAAAGGATTCCGAGTTCGCTGAAACAGTCTGACGGGCACTATGGAACGGAGATGATATGACCAAAAGAATATGTGTGATGAACGCCGGCTGTACGGCAACAAGTATGATAATCACCGCACATACGGCGACGGATACCATAAGCACCGTGTGTTTTTTCCTCTTATACGGTCGGGGGAAGTGCATGTTCTTCATCAATAATTACTTCAGTAAAGCGAATGATGTCTTCAAGTACCACACCGGTACCTCGCGCAACAGATGTCAGCGGATCATCGGCAACATAGACGGGAATCTTAAGCCACTCGGACAAAAAGACGTCGAAGCCCCGTATGAGCGCGCCGCCGCCGACAAGGTACATGCCACGACGCATCACATCGGAAAGAATTTCCGGAGGAGTTGTTTCAAGCACCTCTTTAATTGCTTCAACAAGTGTATCTATGGAAGGTGCTATCGCCTCGCGCACATCGGCATCGGTAACAATCACTTCCCGAGGCAGTCCCGTAACCAGATCACGCCCGCGTACCGTCACTTCAATAGGCGAAGGCCCCGGAATAATAGACCCCGCTTGAATTTTGAGATCTTCCGCCGTTCGTTCACCGATGAGAATTTTAAACTCATCGCGGATATACGAGGTTATATCACTGTTGAGCCTGTCGCCTCCTATTTTGGTGTTTTTTCCGTTAACCACGCCGTTTAAGGAGATAATGGTGATGTCCGTGGTTCCCCCGCCGATATCAACAATCATGCTTCCACTCGCATCTTCAACCGGCAGTCGAATACCGATTGCCGCGGCCATAGGCTGTTCAACAATATGCACCTCGCGAGCACCGGCATTGAGTGTTGCGTCGCGCACTGCACGCCGTTCCACGTTCGTCGTTCCGTACGGAACACCGATAACAACACGCGGTCCGAATAATTTTCTTTTCCCTTGTTGTGCGCGACGTATGAGGTGTGCAAGAAACTCTTCGGTTACTTCAAAGTCAGAAATAACCCCGTCGACAAGCGGACGCACCGCGTTGATGTGTTCCGGTGTCCTCCCAAGCATCCGTTTTGCTTCGGCGCCGACGGCAACGACTTGTCCTGTTTTTTGGTTAACGGCAACGACGGTCGGTTCACTAATGACGATCCCCCGGCCACGAACATAGACGAGTGTGTTTGCTGTCCCAAGGTCAATGCCGATATCATCGGACATAAAACCGCCGAATCGTTTTTTCAGTTTCTCCCACATAGATATATGCACGTAGTATATACGCGCTTCGCGCTTGTTCAAAATGAGAGCCGTACAAAAAGCAACCGGCGCTACCGTGACAGTAGTGAAACAACTTCTGCGGCGTTCACCACACGGGCATCCGACTCGGTTCGTCCTTTTATTTCCACGGTGGTATTTCGCATATGTTTTTCAGAAATGACAAGTCGCACCGGAATACCGATTAAATCAGCGTCGGCAAACTTTGCCCCGGCCGTCATGGAACGGTCATCGTACAGCACGTCATACCCCGCTTTTTCAATGTCGGCCGTTATTTTTTCAGCGTATGCGTGTACATCCGCCCCGTCCTTGCCTTCAAGAACAACGACGTGCACATCAAAAGGCGCAACACTCTTCGGCCACACAAGTCCGTTGTCATCCCCGTATACTTCCGCAATAACGCCCATGGTACGCGTCGGACCGATACCGTAACTTCCCATAACCACCGGTTGCTCCTTTCCCTCCGCATCCAAATAATTAAGACCGAGCGCGCCGGAAAAACGAGTACCGAGAGAGAAAATATTTCCGACCTCAACGGCCATGCGTTCAACTAAATCACCGCGCGAGATGTTCAGATCTTTCAGCACATCATCGCTAAGCACCTCTTTGTTGATGGCGATTTTTTTCTTTTCATCGACATACACCGTATCCTCACCGGAATCACACAGTGTCTGGAATTCGTGTGAGTATTTTGCGAATGTTCCCCCTGACGCAAAAGTCATAAACGTACGGTCACCCAAGCCGACTCGCGTAAACACGTTCATATACGCCCGCTGCGCGAGGGTGTAAAAGGCCTCGTGCTCTTCCGGTGTTTTACAGAACGAATATAAATCTTTCATTAAAAACTCTCGCCCTCGCAATACGCCGCTCTTTGCGCGCACTTCATTTCTGAACTTTGTCTGGATTTGATAGACGTATTTCGGCAAATCACGGTGTGATGCAATGTGATTTTTCATGAGAGACGTCAGTGGTTCTTCGTGCGTAAATCCGAGGCCGAGTTCCCCACCGTTCCCCAAATGAGTTTTAAACCAAATATCTTTTGCGTCTCCTTCCCAACGATCCGTCTTTTTCCATGTATCGGGGTCCTGGAGCGCCGACATAAAAACCTCCTGCCCGCCGATAGCATCCATTTCTTCCCGAATAATCCGGTTGATTTTATTGACAACGCGAACACCAAGAGGAAGCAGGTCGTATACACCGGCCACTTCTTTGTGAACAAAACCCGCACGTAATAAAAGCTGTGCGTTTTTTGACACTTCGTCTGACGGAACCTCGCGGCGTGTCTTTGTAAATAACAGTGACTGTTTCATATACAGGAATTGTACTTGCCGTCGGCTCTTTCAACAAGTGACGTGGTATAGTTTACGCAGGACGTTCTTATAGGAGATGCGCATGTCTGCCGACGCGTACGCGGGACACACGTACTGGATTTCGAACTTCCAGATGTGGTTGAACGGAATGCTCAACCAGATCACGCAGCTCCCGGACGGTGAACGCCGACGACACATTGAAGAGCACCTGCGCTCCTGCGCGGAGCTCATCGAGAGTCTCAAGCGTGACCCTACGCCGGATGCGGATCTCAATCTCGTTCTCTTCAGTATGTCTTCAGCGACACGCACCACCGAAGAAGAACACGCCGCTCACGTGTAGACAACACGACAGCCGCAGACGCCTCCGGGCGTCTGCGGCTGAACACATTTAGAACAACTTTACGATATCGTGAACCGTCACAATAATCATCAAGATGATCAGGAGAACAAACCCAACAATATTCAGTGTGTTTGTAATCTTCGGCTTAATAGGTGAACGTTTTATTGTTTCAATAAGCACAAACAGTATGCGCCCGCCGTCAAGCGCGGGAAACGGCATAAGATTAATGACCGCCAAATTAAGCGAGAGCATCGCAGCAAACGAAAGAAGTGTCACCAAGCCCATACGTGCTGCATCGCCGGCAAGCCCCGCAATGCCGACAGGACCGACTACCTGTGAAAAATCAGCAGATCCTGTAACCGTTTGAGAGAGAAAATCCCAGAGCCCTAGCGCCACGTTACGCGTCGCATAGAACGTCGTTTTTGCGCCCTCTACCAGAGCTGAAAAAACGGGAAGCTTCACAATTGCGATATATTCAAGTACCACACCCATTACTCCGCGCGTTTCCTCGCCGACGGTCCGCAGCTCAGGTATCACAGTAACCGTTTTTTCGATTTTTTCTCTCGTGTACGCAACGGTAATCGGTTCTCCCCCATGCGCGGCAATAAACTCTTGAACTTTCGAAACTGTCAGCTGTTCACCCGCTGTTTCGGTCCCGCTGGTCAAAGATACAAGTGCGTCGCCCGGTAAAAAACCGGCCGCCTGCGCAGGACTTCCTTCTTCAATATGCATCAAAACCACAGACGGTTCACCCACAATTCCTCTGGTCTCTTCCGTGACCGACATGGGAAACCCTACGGATATACCGACCGTAATAAGCATCCATGCAAGAAGAATGTTAAACAGCACGCCGGCCGCCAAAACCCATATTTTTATGTACCACGGTTTTGCATCGAGCGTGCGAGTTTTTTCTTCGGAAGACAATTCGGAGATGTCTTCATCTTCCTTAAAAATTTTTACAAATCCGCCGAAGGGAATCCAGTTCAATGAGTACAGTGTCTCGCTCCCTTTCGGACGCCAACTCAAAAAACGCGGCGGGAATCCGAGACCGAATTCTTCAACACGGACACCGGCTGATTTTGCGGCAAGAAAATGCCCCGCTTCGTGGGCAAAAATAAGCACCGCTAAAACAATAATGAAGAGAAGTATCGTCATGAATTATTTTCGGATGTCTTCTTCTTTGCGTTTTGCTGTTTCTTCAAGTTTTTCGTTTGCTTCCTTAATCGTTTTTTCCATTTCCTCTTTCGCGCGGAACTTATCGTCCTCGCTCAGTGTTCCCGCTTTTTCCTTCGACTGAATGTCGTTCCAAATTTCATCACGAACGCCGCGGATAGAAATACGCGCCTCTTCCATTTTTTTCCCGACAAGTTTTATGTATTTTTCACGCGTCTCCGTCGTAAGGTCCGGAAATGAAATACGCAGCCCCTTGTCATCAGCGGCAACTGACACGCCCAAATTCGCTTCGCGGAGCGCTTTTTCAATACCACTGAGTACCGAGGAGTCCCACGGTGTGATACGAATGGTACGCGCATCTTCAACGGACATATTTGCCAGCTGTGTAATAGGCATAGAACTGCCGTATGCACTCACACGAACCGTGTCAAGGAGTGCCACACTTGCGCGTCCGGTGTGAATTGCAGAAAGCTCTTTTGAGAGCCATTCATTAATTTCCTGTGTTTTCTTTTTTAAATCTGTGAACGTATACGCCATAGATACCTCAGTATACCACACCGCTTTATCGAAGCGCTCCCTCTTTTGTAAGCAGTGAACGCTTTTGTACGGAACCACCAAAAGCATACCCGCCCACAGCGCCGTCGCTTCGAATAACACGATGACATGGTATGTGCCGATTTTTATTTTTGCTCAAAATAGTCCCTACCGCCCGAAAGGCGCGCGGACTCCCCGCCAGACGCGCAACCTCTTTGTACGTGCGCGTCTGCCCCTTCGGGATACGCGAAACAACGTCATACACTTTCTGTGCGAATAACGACATAGATAACAGGTGTTAGAAGAGTGTGTCTTTTTCTTTCAACGGCGCTGTTTTCTTCTTATGTTCCAAAACGACGTTTCGGATTGCCGTTCCGGCGCCGTCTCGGTATGGACAGTATTCACAACGCTCTCCTGTTTCAGGTAGCGCGTCTCCGGATAGTGTCGCGTGCGCCGCAAGAAGCGTTCCCTCTATCCACGAATCATCCCCGTCGTATGGAATAAGGTGCACGTCAAATTCAAGTTTTGCATCAAATGCGTCGCGATCCTTTTTTCCGTTCACGTACACAAAGTATCCGCGGTTTGAAACCGTAAATCCGTTTTTGCGCAACAGCCACTGATATACTTCCATCTGCCGCTTGTATCCCTGCTGCCAAATGCCGTCAAGATTAGGATCTTCGGCCTTGCTTGTCGCCTTATAATCAACAACGTGTAATTCACCCGAAGGAGAAACCCACACGTCATCAACCGCCCCGGTAATCAAAAAGTTTGTTTTTTCGTGAAGGGCTTGAACGCCTTTGAAGTTTTCCCTCCACACATCTAAATCAGGATGACTGAAAGGCACCGCATCGACACCGTACTCTTTCATGAGAGGATGTGCCTCTTTTTTTGCGCGGTGCGCGTCAAATTCTTTTTTGAGTAAGTGGTCTACCGCAACGTTGAGCGTAAATCCCGGCATTGACGGACGCGACACACCAAGACGGCGGTCCAGATAAAAACAACGCGGACACTCCACAAACAAGTCTATTTTTGAACGCGAAAGTTTAAAAGGTTCTTGTGATGTCGGATCAAATAGTTTTTGTTTTCTGAATGATGAGGAATAAGCCATATGCGCGAATTGTAACATACAAACAACCCCCGAAGCGCAGCTGCGCGACGGGGGGAAGAACAGGGAGAGAGGTCAGTCGTTTTCAACGCCGCGTGTGGTTGCGCAAAGCAACCGTCTGCAGCACGCCACGTCGATGTGCCTGCTCGGAGGCAATCGGCTGCCGGTCCGGAGAAAGACGAAACGTATCGTCCATCTCCGAACTGGAAAAAGGACCGCTCTTCCCGTCGTCAAGACCGGGTGTCATGATAAGCGACCCGTCCGTGACAAGGGATGAGAGCGCCCAGTACACCTCGGTGTAACTGGACGGAAACATCCCGTAAATCTGGGATCGCTTCAGCACGATCCTGTGGTTTGGGAAGCGGTACAGAATCGCTCCCCGGAAATTCTTCTTCTTTCGGGGCATCCTGTCCTCCCTCCTTGGTTTAACTGAGATCTAGTATAACAGAAAAAGTGAAAAAATCAAGTCCTGTGTATTTCACCGGCTTCCTATATCCCGTTGTGCGGTCCTATGCGCGAAACTCCTTTTTCAATAAACCAAAAAACAGTAAATGTGAGCAATGTCAAAACTGTCGTGTATAGGGCGATTAAGTACAATTCAAACCCGACGGCAACACCAATTCCTGATGCAACCCACAGACCCGCCGCGGTAGTGAGACCAACTAGGGTTTGGTCACGCATGATGATGACGCCGGCTCCTAGGAAACCTATACCGGTGATAATACCGGCAACAACACGCATCACGTCGGCACCGGAGACACCAAGAGCCATCTTTAACGTGAGTGCAACAACAACAAAAAGACAGGAACCCATAGCAACCAGCCCGTACGTCCGCAACCCCGCCGTCTTCCCTGCCAGTGTGCGCTCAGCACCGATGAGCATGCCGAGCACAAGAGCGATAAAAAGCTGTATAAAAGAAATACCTCCGAGTACTGTGAAGTCCATATACATCTCAGTTATATATTAAGGTGTGCATAATTGATTTGCTTCGTACAATACCGTGTCAACTTTCTTACCGGAGATTCCGGCCGTCTCAAGAATATTCGGATTATCAACTATATTTTTACACAACACAATGTTTTGCTGGTACAGCGCGTCCCGTTCTTTTTTGGTCAGTGTTGTCAGACACGACAGCGGATGCAACCGTGCCTCCTCAATAAGGTCCTGTACATTTCCCTTGTGCGGGTATCCCCACCCGATCATGGTAATACCGACGCATTTCCCGTGTGTGATTGCGTTGTCGGTAAATTTTGTGTTCGTCACCAGCCACTGATGACATGTACCGCCGGGAAGACACAGCCCGTCATAGTTTGCCGCTTGTAAGTCAAGCATGCGCGCGTAGATATACAAAGATACTTTCACGTCAGTTTTAAACCCTTGTGCGTTGTGAAATTTTGCCTCAACAAGGATAAGTTCTTTTTCTTTCTGCGCAATGACGTCAATTTCATGCGACACACACTTTCCCTGCATCGTCGCTCCGACTCGAACGGAATACCCTTTTTTCTTGAACACCTCACCGAGCAACTGCTCGAACGGATACCCCGAAGGGCCGAGCTCCAGAACCGCCCGACGAAGAGAGTACCGAGCAGCCGTCGGATGGTGAGCTTTTTTCTGAAGCAGTTTTAGGGCGTGATTATAGATGTGTGACGTTGTCACACCGTCTCGTAGTTCTTTTTCTATGTGCGCAAGAACCTCAGCGGCAACCGCCGGTGTCGCCCCTGATTTTTCAAGAGATGCGGTTAATTTTTCCGGAGAAAATTCCTCAAGAGTTCCGTCTAACTTCGAAATAAGCATATGCACAGTATATCGCGAGAAAGAGCGCTATGCCACGGAACAAACAACACCCCCGCCGAGACATACGTCGCCGTCATACACCACAAGCGACTGACCCCGAGCAATTGCATGTTGCGCTTCATCAAACACAACTCGTGTTTCTTCTTCAGAAAAGCGGACGGAGCATGTCTGGAGCGACTGGCGGTACCGAAATCGTGCGGTATATTTTTTATCCCCGGACGGCCGGTCCGAAATCCAATGCACCTGTTCAATACCGATATCGCGCGAACCGAAGACGGCGTGCATGCTTTCCCGAGATGAAACCGTAAGCGTGTTGCGCACCACATCTTTCGCGACGATGTACATCGGTGTGTCTGCCGATGTTTTCTTGGTTATCGTAAAACCGTGCCGCTCCCCGAGGGTGTACAAAAGCGCTCCGTCATGCGTACCGATAGATTCCCCGCTTTCATTGAGCACATCTCCCGGGGAAGTAGTGATAAATTTCTTTAAGAACTCCTTCATGTCAACCCGACCAAGAAAACAGACGCCTTGGCTGTCCTTTTTTTCAGCAACAGAAAGGCCGAAACGGTTTGCATACGCGCGCACGTCATGTTTTTCAAGTGCACCGACAGGAAAGAGTGTGCGCGCCAACACATCCTGCGGCACCCGCCACAAAAAGTATGATTGATCTTTGTTCGCATCAACACCCGCGAGCATCCGCGTACCCGCACCGCGCTGTTCCACGCGCGCATAGTGTCCTGTTGCTATGTACTCTGCTCCTTCTTGAAGAGCTTTTTCAAAAAATGCGCCGAATTTTATTTTTTCATTGCACAGCACATCGGGGTTCGGCGTGCGTCCTGACGCATACTCACTGATCATGTAATCAACGACTTCTTTTTTGTATTCATTTTCCAGATCAAACGTCTTGAACGGAATACCGAGGTGAGCGCACACATTCATGGCATCCTGGCGTTCTTGTTTCCATGTGCACTCCAAAAAAGGCGGATGCCACGTTTTAATAAAGACACCTGTCACGTCGTACCCCCGCTCTTTGAGAAATGCTGCGGAGACCGAACTGTCCACACCCCCGCTCATTGCAACGTATACTTTTTGCATACACTGACTAGCGTATCACACTTAGGTTCATTGACTTTTTTTGTAAAAATGTATTATTGCTTAGGGGTGAATGCGTTCACCCCCGATCTCCTTGACCCAGCGTGGATACTCCATCCCTCCGCTGGGCTTTTTTTATTTCGCAAGAAAACGTACACTACTAGATATGATATCAATTGTTCAAAACGGAAATCCTGTACTGAGAGAAAAAGCGCACGCAGTTTCTAAGTCCGATATCGGCAGTAAAAAGCTCGCATCCATCATTACCGACATGAAACGGGCACTCGCCGCACAAAAGGACGGTGTTGCCATTGCAGCACCGCAAATCGGCGTTCCTCTCCGAATTTTCGTCGTCGCCGGAGAGATATTTAAAAAAGAACAAGACGAACGCACTCCCGATGATATGGTGTTTATTAATCCGACAATCGTAAAAAAATCAAAAACAAAAAAGTGGCTCGAGGAGGGGTGCCTTTCCGTCCGTTGGAAATACGGTGAGGTGCACCGTCACACAAAAGCAACAGTACGGGCACTTAACCTTGACGGAACATCTTTTGAAATCGGCGCAAGCGGCCTGCTCGCCCAAATTTTCCAACACGAGACCGACCACCTTGACGGAATGTTGTTTATTGACACTGCCCGCAACGTACGTTCACTTCCCCCGGAAGAACCGGCCGGAGAACAGCTATGAGCCACCCTCCTTTTATTTTCTTCGGCTCTCCTGATATCGCAGTTGTGTCCCTGGACTCGCTTAAAAATGCCGGATTCGTACCCAGCGCGATTATTACCGCTCCCGATGCACCGCGAGGGCGCGGTTTGATTCTTGCGGCGCCTCCGGCAAAGGAATGGGCAACCCGGAACAACGTCCCCGTTCTTCAACCAAAGCAACTTTCCGACCCGGATTGTATCTCATCCATTAAAAAACTATCCCCCGAGTTTTGTGTCGTCGTCGCGTACGGAAAAATTATTCCGCAGACTATTCTTGATATTCCGCTTCACGGCACGCTTAATATGCACCCGTCTCTTCTGCCCAGGCACCGCGGCCCGTCCCCGATTGAATCACAAATTCTACACGAAAAAACCCCCGCGCAGGTCGGAGTTTCTATTATGCTTTTGGACGAAAAAATGGACCACGGACCGGTGTTGACGAAGCGCACCATAGAACACGAAGACGTGCAGTGGCCCGTATCGGCACGTGCTCTTCGCCCCCTGCTTGCCCGTCTTGGCGCAGACACATTAGCCGAAACTCTCCCCTTGTATCTTTCAGGCTCTTTGAAACCTACTCCTCAAGATGATGCACAAGCGACATATTGCACTATGGTACGTAAAGAAGATGCGCACATTGAACTGACCGAGGACCCCCGTGTGAATTACCTGAAAATTCTGGCGTACGACATATGGCCGCGTGCATTTTTCTTCACCGAAAAGAAAGGAAAACGAACCCGCGTTGTAATCACGCAGGCCCGTTTTGAAAACGAAACACTAATTATCGAGCGCGTCATCCCTGAAGGTCGTAAAGAAATGACGTACGCAGAATTTCTTTCCTAGTCTTCTTCCACGTTTCCGAAGCCCATCTTCTGGAGAAAGGATTTGAACATACGGGCGCCGCGGCGTCCGCCTTTTGTCTTTTTGTCTTTGCGCTTTCTGACTTCGTCAAGCAGTTCATCTTTCGCAACATCAATAGCGGCATATAAATCTTCCTCCTGCGAAACCGCACGAATCAGCTCGCCTTCCATATGAAAGTTTATTTCACAGCGGAAAATATCACCGGCGCTGTGGTGGCGTGTTGTTACACCTAATTCAACCTCAGCGAGCGTCTCTTTCGTGGGATCAATAAATTTACCTACCGAGGCCACTTTATCTTCCGCGTATGAACGAATCGCAGGCGTTAATTCCATACCCGTCGCCTTTAATGAAATATTGAGCATAGGCACTAGTGTGAGCGAGTAATATGTTTATTCTAACACTTCCAGTGTTTTATTTCTCGCACGATGTCCCGTGAGAATACGCAGCTTCGAGACCGAGACGCCTACCTGGCGCGCAATAAGAAAAAGTACGCGCGCGGTCGCCTTGTTGCCTTCAGCCTTTTCCTTCACCGACACCACAAAGCGGTTGCCTCCCTTGTCTTCACACACCTCCTTTCGAGCCCCCGGTGTTACCTTTACTTTGATATACAT
>CAZVYH010000002.1:11154-16008 GCA_964631485.1 uncultured Candidatus Saccharibacteria bacterium | reverse complement strand
CTGTGTCCAGTATAACGTACAAACGCCCCCGCTTGCGCGGAGACGTCTGTTTGATTCATGGTATAGAAGTTTTTGAGAAATACAAGCAGTTGCCGGCCATCATCATTCCCCCTGAAAATGTAAATGCCCCCACTTGCGTGGAGACATTTACGTAGACCATGGTACACCCACCCTCTATAGAACACAAGCGAGTTATCCACAGTCAAAAAAACACCCCAGTATGGGGGTGTTTTTTGATTTTACTAGAACGTGAAGTATTTCGAGAAGCCTCCGACGACCGGAAGCGGCCTTTCTCTCTTCTCAACGACATTGATAATGCCGATGATAGAAAGGATGAGTGCCGCAAGGTTGAGGAGGTTTAAGAGCATCCACAACTGCCACCAGAAAATCATGCCGAGCACCCACACAATGACTTCGATACTGAGCACCACAAGTCCTTGTTTGATGTGGAATTTTACAAACGGCTGGTCTTTACTGGTAAAAAGCGGAATCAAAACCAACGGGCCGATGTACGAGAGAATACCCATGAGCGTATTCTTGCTCGCCGCGTCCATCGCGGGAGCTTCCTGTGGCGCGTTGTTTTGCTGCGGCGCACTGTTGTTTACTGGATCCATAATGTATAGCTAACAAACTAGTAATAAAGTATACCCTGTATAGTGTACCACTCTGTCAACAACACAAAAGCGGTCTAGTGGATTGATGCGACACACCCGCCGATTAGTCAAAAATACTTATGAGGTACTTATCAATCTCCCGTTGGTCCATGTCGTAAAAGGTCATTTTTTTCCTGTGAAGCACGCGTGCGAGATCAGTACCCACAAACCGCCAATGCCAGGGTTCAAATTGATAGTACGTGTTGCCTTCCGGATACGAAAGAATAAACCCGTATTTATAGGCGTTGTCCTCGAGCCACGTGTATGCCGCCGTGTTTCCGAACCCGTCTAACCCGCCGTTTAGTCCTGTTGTTGTAAAATCAACCGTCGTGCCAAGTTGGTGTTCAGAATACCCTTGGTCAGCGGAGAATGCATTTGCACCGGAACCGTAACTCACCGTGTATCCAGTTTTAAGTGCCGCCTGCGTACCAAAAGACCTATACGCGGAACGAATAAAAAGTTCAATATCATCATCTTCCGCATCTTCTATTAAGTCCTCAAGGAATGAACGCACGTTTCTGTGGATCTGCTGCGGAGTACTTTCGTCGTACAAATACTCTTTATCAATGGCGACAAGCTTCGGCGGTTCGTAGTTTTCATTCAAAAAGTACACCTTTGAATATTTTTGGAGTAACTCAGGATCCAGTTTGCTCAGTTTTTCAAATTCACCCACAGTGCCGCTCAAGTCTTCAATCTGGTCTTCAAGATTATTGACGCGCGACTCTTGTAAATTGAGTTCATCACGCAAATCCGCCTTTTCTTCCTCCGCTTGTGCCAGCTGACCCTGAAGTCCTTGCACAGAGCTTGAGGTGGTCACATACAAACCGTTAAGTACATAGAAGCGGTACCCGCCGTATCCGAGCAGTGCAAGTAGAAGAATGATGAGACCGAAAAGCGCGGGAATTGTCTTTGATGAAGACTCCATAAAATAAAGTATGCTGATTGTATCATCTTTCTGTATATGAAAAAACGAAAGGGCGCTTTGCACAGACTTCGTGCAAAGCGCCCGGTTGGCGACCCCCAGAGAGGGATCAGGAGAACTGGTACACCGCCACCAGCCCGTCGCCGCACAGGCTGGTGAGGCAGAAGCGCGGCTTGGGCCTGGTGGTGACGACGACGGGAGCCTCGATCTCGAGGTCCATGAAGTCGATCTTGGGGCCGACGGTGGGCCGCTTGCTGGCCGCCACCTTCAGGGCCCGCTTCTTCAGGCACCGGAAGGTCTTGTCGCTGTCCCGGCGGTGCAGGGTGTTCCGCTTGTTCGCCATGCGCCTTTTCCCTCCATCAGGACTGCACAGGATTGCGCAGTCTCAACTCTGACACAATGGTATCATGCTTTATATACTTTGTCAAGTGTCCCGATTGACGCTGTTTAAAACGCCCGGACTTCCCTCTGTGAGCACGTGGGGTTACACATAGTTATACGCAAAACTATTTTTAAAATTTTGAATGTTCCGTGCTACAGTTGTTGCATATGGAAACACTTATTCACGCGGATATTTTTTTCTTTATTACAAGTATCTTCGTCGCACTGCTCATCTTCGGATTCGGTATTTTTCTCTACTACGTCATCCCAATACTCAGAGATCTGCGACACCTCTCTGACACGGCGCGAAAAGAAGGAGAAAAACTTGCAGGAGATATTGACGACTTGCGCGGTGTGGCAAAAGAAGAAGGAATAAAAGTAAAAACAATTATTGATTATTTCTTGGGATTATTTATTAAACGGCAAAAAATTAACAGAAAAAAGACAGCGACTGTCAAAAAGACAAAGACACAAGCTGACGTAAAAAACTAAGTATATGAAACCAACACCAAAAAAGATGTCTTCGGGAAGCAAGGTTGCTGTAGGAGCCGGCGTTGCGGCGCTTGCGGCAGCCGCGGCGGGAACATATTTCTTCTACGGCTCGAAGAACGCGAAGAAAAACCGCGCTACGGCAAAAGCATGGTCGCTAAAGGCAAAACAAGAAGTCGTTAAAGAACTCAAAAAAGCGTCAATAACCACTGAGAAGGGGTACAAAGCCGCGGTCAAAGAGGTTGCACAGCGGTATAAAAAATTACAGAAGCTTGATCCTAAGGAAGTACAGGCATTTGTGTCAGAATTGAGCGGTTACTGGAAACATATTTCAAAAGAACTCACAAACAAACCTAAAAAACCTGCAACAAAAAAGAAGCCGGCAAAAAAGGGAGCTAAAAAGTAAACAGAAAAAACACCCGCAAGGGTGTTTTTTCATGAACAGTGTAACGAATGGAGTGCTTATACGGTATACTAGTAGTATGAGAGACATATTCATCCGCATGCGCTCGGTAGTATTGGTATCGTGCATCGTCCTTGTCGGTGCCCTTTCAGTTTCCCTGCCGGCGCACGCAGCCGACAACCTTGAGGTTTCAGGGTGGGTCCCTTATTGGGCGGCGTCTTCCGGTACAAAGGATGCGAAGAAACACCTGGACAATTTCTCGGTCATTTTCCCTTTCAACTATTCGGTAAAAAACGACGGGACACTGCTTGATTTGGGTAAAATTAAAAAGAGTACCTGGCAAAGATTGTTTCGTGCCGCAAGAAAGGAGGACGTTCTGATCATCCCAACGATCATGTCCAGCGACACGTGGCTCATCCACGGACTTCTCAGTAATAAAGAAAAGCGGGCAGATCACATCGATGAAATTGTTTCGATGGTGAAAAAAGGAAAATACGACGGTGTCGATATAGACTACGAAGGAAAGAGTGCGGACACACATGATGCATTTGCACTTTTCCTTAAAGAATTAAAGAAGGAACTCGGAAAAAAGAAAATTCTTTCGTGCACCATAGAAGCGCGCACACCGCCTGAATCGTTATATAGAACACTGCCGACCGACTTGCGATACGCAAACGATTTCAACGCAATCGCAAAGTATTGTGACCGCGTCAATATCATGACGTACGACCAGCAGCGAGCTGATATCAAACTCAACGATGCGCACAAAGGAGAACCGTACATTCCGGTGTCAGATCCGGCGTGGGTGCGTAAGGTTATAGAACTCACCCTGCAAACTATTCCCAAGGAAAAATTGTCCCTTGGTATTTCTACCTACGGACATGAATATGAGGTCATTGTGCACTCGGACACATATCAGGAATACGGTAAAACCGGAGCGTTTAATCCTTCATATGGCATTAAAACCGCAAAACAATATACGGTGACACCGGAACGTGGTAATGCCGGAGAACTCAGCTTTACGTTCTTCCCCATTAAGACAGCACCGCAGTTCCAGTACAATGCCCCAATTCCAAAGAACACATCAAGCGCCAACAAAGTTGCCGCACAATCATTTGCCTACACAAAAGCAACTGGCCTCCCTTCTGTCTTCTATTACGCAACATGGAACGACGCGGAAGCCATCAAACAAAAAGTAGATCTTGCTCGTGAGTATGACCTTGCGGGCGTCGCGATTTTCAAAATTGACGGCAACGAAGACCAGAAGATGTGGGATATCTTTGAGGAGTAAGTGCTGACGGTCATGGCTCCTCTTCTTCCAAAAAAGTATAGGTTTGTCCGTCGTGCATTACGGGTCAAACGCTCCAGAACCGGCTTAGGACTGTTTACGGAAGATCCTATTGAACGTAAGGGTTTTGTTATTGAGTACACAGGAAAAATTATTGACGCGAAAACCGCTGATACAATAAACGGAAAGTACTTGTTTGAAACAAACTCGCGAAGGTTTATTGACGGTAGCCCGCGCACAAACACCGCACGTTATATTAATCACTCATGTAAACCAAACTGTGAAATAGACATCCGCCGCGGACGCATCTACGTCTTTGCAAAAAGAAAAATTGAAGCCGGTGAAGAACTTTCCTACGACTACCAGCAGGAATATTTTGATGAACACATCAAACCCCACGGGTGTCGTTGTCGCACGTGTAAGAAGTAGCCGTGTAAAAAGACGGTTTTATTTTAAAGGTTCGGACAGAAACACCATAACTCAGCTAACTGGGTTTTTTCTTACACTCTTTAGTACACCCACAACACCGAAAACAAACGCAACAAGTCCAAGCAACTGCCCTCCGGGACTGTCATCATATCCACCATACACAAACATGCATGCCCCCAGCACTATTTCGAGAATGGAGTAGAGAAGTCTTTTTTTATTCATATAAAAGAATCATACCGCAGTCGTTCCGGGTTGACTAAAAGAAATTTGCTCCTCGGGTAGGGATCGG
>CAZVYH010000002.1:0-11054 GCA_964631485.1 uncultured Candidatus Saccharibacteria bacterium | reverse complement strand
TTGCTCCTCGGGTAGGGATCGAACCTACGACCATCGCCTTAACAGGGCGCCGCTCTACCGCTGAGCTACCGAGGAATATGTTTGTAGACTACAACCGAGAGAAAGTATACAGATTTTTGTCAAAAAAACCAGCCGTTTACGAGAAAATTGTGCTCATTGCGGGTAGCGCCCGACAATGGTAGAATGTGCGCGTCTCTATCAGGGGATGGAGGTATTATTATTAAACAAGCCTAATATTCGAATCGCCGTCGTATGACGGGTCGGCATGGGGCTTACTCCCCTTTTTTGTATTAACGATGCATGTATGTGAATCACGCGGTGTGGTTCTCCACTGAGACGTTTATACAACAAACATTAGTATGACCACAGACACACTCACGTCTATAGAAGATGTAGATGTAAAAGACAAGAAGGCAGACCGGATGATGAATGAGTTTCTCGTCCAGACAAAAAATCCTCCCACCGTGGGAGATATTGTTGAAGGACGCGTTATTGCACTTCATAAATCGTCCGTGTTCGTTGATGTCGCACCGTTCGGAACCGGAATTATTTTCGGTCGCGAATACAACAATGCGCGTGACATCATCAAAAACATTTCAATCGGAAATGAGGTAACCGCAACGGTCGTTGACATCAATAACACCGACGGTTATTTTGAGTTATCCCTCCGTGAAGCGCGCCAAGCACTCATCTGGAGTGAGGCGGAAAAAGCGGTTCGTGAAAAAATTTCGTTCGTCCTCCCTATCAAAGAAGCGAACAAGGGCGGTCTCATCCTCGAGTGGCAGGGCATTGCCGGATTTCTTCCCGCGTCACAACTTTCAACGGACAACTATCCGCGCGTTGAAGGCGGAGACAAAGACAGAATCTTTGATGAGCTCCAAAAACTTGTCGGTCAAACCCTGCAAGTAACCATCATTACCGCAGACCCGAAGGAAGGAAAACTCATCTTCTCTGAAAAAGGAACCGACCAAAAAGAAAAGCAGGCTCTTGTTGAGAAGTACGCCGTCGGAGACGACGTGGAAGGTGAGGTAACGGGTATCGTCGATTTCGGCGTCTTCATTAAGGTTGAGGACGGTCTGGAAGGACTCGCGCACATCTCCGAGTTGGATTGGGGTCTCGTTGACAACCCGCGTAAGATTTTCACCGTCGGACAGAAGGTACGCGCCCGCATTATTGAGGTGAAAGACGGAAAGATTTCACTTTCAGTAAAAGCGCTCAAGGAAAATCCGTGGGGTGCCGCCGCAAAAAAATTCGCGAAAGACGATATTGTGCAAGCGGTTATCATCAAATACAACAAACATGGTGCTCTTGCATCTATCGAGGAAGGCGTCGCCGGCCTAGTGCACGTTTCCGAGTTTGAATCAATTGAAAAATTGCGCGAAACTCTTGAGCTTGGAAAATCGTATGCATTTAAGATCAATCTCTTTGATCCGAAGGATCAACGCATGACGCTCTCCTACACCGGAGCAAACCAAAAATAAACACATTAGAAGTCTACACAACGAACATCGGCGTCCCAGTACTGGGACGCCGATTGTTTGTACCGCGAAGTGAGTTGTTGTGTGCTAGGTGAGCGTGCAGAAGGCAATCTCCTCCTCGAGGACGGGATCGTACGGGACAGGCACGTCTCCGAGAAATGCACCACACACCGCACACTCCCTTCGGATGAATCCCCCGTGCCCACCTCCTTCCCCACCCTCTTCAGGCGGAAATGGCGTCTGACGAATTCCTCCGTCATGCGGACAACAGTTTTGGCACGGCTTCGACATTGTAGAGTCCTCCGTGGTTACAGAACGTGTATTGGAACTTTCCCAGAAGGAGCATACCTCTGGAGGATACAAAAAACAAGATTAGTTACAGACGTTCATTGCGTGAGCTCGTCCATCAAGAATTAGAATTTCAAGAGCTTCAATTATTTTCTTTGTCACCTTCTTTAGAGTTGTTGCATCATCTTTCGCAACCTTCCCTAAAATAAATTTTATCACCTTCTCTTCTCCTTGCGGTTTTCGCAGCTTCCCCGTCGGAGTAGTCGGCGTTATACCTACGCGAATACGGACAAAGGCCCGAGTCTTGAGTTGTTTCATTACCGAATCAATACCGCGATGTCCGCCGGAGCCACGATCAAATGAAATTTTGAATGAACCGAGCGGAATATCAATATCGTCATGCACCACAACAACAAACTCCGGTTTGACCTTACGAACCTTCGCCATATACGCCACAGCAAGGCCTGATTTGTTCATAAACGTCTCAGGAAGTACGCACTCCACGGTATGCGAAGTAATTTTTCCCTTTGACACCAGCGCGTCTGCTTTCGATTCTTTTTCAAACGAATCAAAGTCCATTTTTTCTGCAAAAGCCGTCACCACATCACGACCGACGTTGTGTCGTGTGTGTTCATATTCATCTCCCGGATTGCCTAAACCGACAATAAGGTATTTCATATGCACACCATGGTAGATGTTTGTCTGCAGACAGTCAACGTCTTCAGATAAAAAAGAAAAAATACGTCACAACACGAAACAAAATCTTGCGTCAAGGACAACACGCGTATACAATTGCCTCAAAATGTCAGAGCAAAACGAAAAAATCGTTGACTCACAAAAACTTTCTCCTGAAAAAAGCGGAACGAGCGTCTTCTTTTCCGAACTAATACGCTTTGTGTTCATCGCGGTGTTCATCGTGCTTCCCATACGAATGTTTATCGCTCAACCCTTCATCGTCAGCGGCGCCTCTATGGACCCTACCTTTGAAAACGGAGAATATCTTATTGTTGATGAAATTTCCTACGCATTCGAGGAGCCGCAGCGAGGAGACGTTATCATTTTTAAGTATCCGCTGGATCCTTCCAAGTACTTCATAAAGCGCATTATCGCCCTTCCAGGCGAACACCTGTCAGTCACCGAAGACACCATCACCATACGAAACGACGAGAATCCGGATGGTTTTACATTGGACGAAACTTACCTCTCTCATAAGACATTCGGCAATGTTGATGTGGTGCTCGAGGAAGATGAGTACTTTGTTATGGGAGACAACCGGCCCGCGAGCTCCGACTCACGCATATGGGGACCTCTCAAGGAAGAATTTATCATCGGACGGGCACTGGTGCGCCTGTTGCCGGTGACGCGCGTCAATGTATTTCCCGGATCCCACATATACACATTAGAAGAACCGACGACCACCCCGACAACATACTAGTCATGACGCACACATACCAACAACAACGAGAGGCATCGAATAAACCATTGTGGTATGGCTATGAAGGTAATCTAAAAAAAGCAATTGATGTTGCTGATTTTTACGGATTTAAACTGGTAAATCCTCTCTCCATCGAAAAAGAAGACCGGGCGCACGAAAAACGCCACCGCTGTCCTGCACAGCACGTCGCCGCACTGCGCTCCTTTATCACCGACGAAGTCCATCGTGGAGGCGCCGTCCGCGTCGCCCACACGCGCCGTGTACCGTACAAAAAAGACATTGAGCTCCGTTTGGAAATTATCGGGGACCGAGAGAGTTCTGCGGAGGGTCTCCTATTTCAAACGGCACAATCCATTCTCAATGAATACGGCCACAAAAACATAACCGCATCAATTAACAGTATCGGAGCGCGAGAGTCAGTCGCCGTATTCACACAGGCGCTCGCAAACTATTTCCGGCCGCGTCTCGGCGATCTGGAAACATCCTGTCGCGAAGCCTTCAAGGAAAGTACCTTTGCACCGATGCGGTGCAGACACCAAAAATGTATGGACGCGCGAGCAGAGGCCCCTCAATCGCTCAACTACTTATCAGAACCCAGCAGACGACACTTCAAAGAAGTGCTCGAGTACCTGGAATCGCTAGGTATCGCATACACCGTAGACCCTACACACGTCGGCTCGGAGCACTACTCTTCAAAAACCATCTTCTCATTTGGAAACAGCACGGATGATACGCCGGCAGAAACACCGCTCGTCTATGGAGAGCGATACGATCACCTCGCAAAAAAGCTCGGCATGCGTAAAAGCATTCCCGCACTCCAGGCAACATTCTTTTTTGACACCGAATCACCGCGTGAAAAAATAACACTCTTAAAACGCGCGCCGAGAGAAGCGTCCGTCTACCTCATCCAAGTCGGCTTACAGGCAAAAATCAGAACGCTTTTGGTCGGAGAAGACCTTCGGAAGGCACACATCCGTGTTGCCACCACGCTCCACAAAAACAGTGTGTGTGAGCAAATGGATGAAGCGCGCGGCCTTGGTGTTCCTTTTGTGGTCATTATCGGACAACGCGAGGTGTGCGAAGGAACGGCTCTTGTGCGCCACATTCTCACAAATCAACAAGAAACAATCCCCTTGTCCCAGCTTTCCCTCTATCTAAAGGACAGGGTCCGCCGGGCATAACACACGACACACCGCACAGCCTGCGTCGTCTTGCAGGCGGTGTACGGGCATGGTAGAATACTGCCTCATGAAAGCGAACGTAAATATCATAAAAACAGACAGGGAGAACAACATGAGCTTGCTTCGTCGTTTCCGCCAAAAAGTAAACGAGTGGGGCGGTTTGCGAAAACTCCGTTCAATCCGCTATCACAAGCGTGATCTCTCCGGGTACGTCGTAAAGAAAAACCGCCTTCGTGCAATCGACCGAAAGGTGGAGCGCGAGCGCCTCTTTAAGCTCGGCCACGTGGACCACGCATAAGCATGGCGACGCGCTGTACAACAACCCTACTGACAACCGCCCCTCTTTCCCTTCAGAAAGAGGGTCGTGTTTTTGCCCGTATCGCAAAAGATACCCTCGGAGAAACGTATGATCTTTCCGTTGTCTGTATCGGGGACGCCTTTTCAAAAAAACTCAACACGGCCTATAGAAACAAAAAGAAAGGCACCAATGTACTTGCCTTTCCCCTCTCCAAAACCTCCGGTGAGATATACATCAACATACCACGTGCGCGTAAGGAAGCGCGTTCATTTGAATCCACCCCGCTCGCCCACATCTGTTTTTTGTTTGTACACGGACTCCTGCACCTTAAAGGCTACGACCACGGGGTGCGGATGGAGCGGCTCGAACGGAGACTTATGAAAAAATACTTTTCAAAAATCTAAAAACCCGGGATGTCCCGGGTTTTGATTTCCCCTTTTCGTTTCTACTCTTTTCACACCCTTTTTGTTACACTACAGGTGTAACGAAATTATGAGTAGAACTATTTCCACAGGTCTTGCCATAGGCACCACGTCCGTTCGCGTTGTTGTTTCCGAATATGTGAAAACAGATCGCGGTCCTCTTCGCCGTGTCATCGGAACGGGCTTTGCGGAGTCCTCAGGACTGCGCCACGGATATATTGTCGAACCGGAACAAGTAACAAAGAGTGTGGCACGAGCACTGATGCAAGCACAGCGTGCCTCGCGCATTAATATTCAAAATGTACTGTTGTCGGTCGGCGGCACGGGACTTGAGTCTTTTACTACAACAGGCTCCACAAGTATTGCCCGCGCGGATTCGGAAATAACGGATCTCGATGTAGAACGTGCATTTGTCGCAAGCCAGGAGGCGCTCCCTGATATCGCACGGATGAATAGAAAAATAATTGAAACTGTTCCTCTTTCGTACAAAATTGACGGCAAGGAAGCGCTTGGACGAGTCGTCGGTATGCAAGGACTCAAGATTGAAGTAAAAACACTCTTTATCACCGTACTCGAGCAACACCTCTCAGATCTCATTGAGGCGGTTGAAAGCGCCGGTGTTGAGGTTCGCGAAATTATCGCGTCTCCTGTTGCATCCGCCGTCGCCACACTGACAAAGGCGCAACGAATTGCGGGTGTCGTTCTGGTTGATATCGGATCAGAAACAGTATCGCTTATTGTGTACGAAAATGACGTGCCGCTGTCACTCAAAGTATTTCCGCGCGGAGGAAATGACATCACTAATGATATCGCCCTCGGACTACGTATTCCCATTGAGGAAGCTGAGCGAGTAAAAACAGGAACAGGAGCCTCGGTACAGTACCCGAGGAGAAAAATAGATGAAATCACCAACGCGCGACTTAAGGATATCTTTGACCTTGTTGAAACTCATCTAAAAAAACTGGGGCGCGACGGATTGCTTCCCGCCGGGGTTGTCCTCGCAGGCGGCGGTTCTCAAATCCCGTCCATTATAGACATTGCAAAAAATTCTCTCGCGCTCCCGGCACGACTCGGAACTATTGAGGTCAACAGCACGGCGCACGGACAGGTGTATGATCCTTCGTGGACGGTTGCTTACGGTCTCTCTATCCTCGGCCTTTCACCGAGCATCACAACAGGCACACAAATCTCTGCATTGGGACAAAATTTAAAAATGTTCAAACAAGGCGGTTCATGGTTCGGTGATCTGCTCAAAAAATTTCTCCCGTAGAAGTTCGAATGCGGACCCCAATTAGAAAAGGAAAATAAGATTAGTCAATAATCGGCCCTGTTACGGTGTGTATAGCCAAGGGTCTTTTTTTCTGATACGATTGCCCTATTACAGGGGTAGTAATACGGCTCACAGAGCATATCTGGGCCAGTTTCTTCTTATCATTTATGGCTACCAAAATTGAACCGGTTGTAGAAGCATTTGCACGAATCAAAGTTGTCGGTGTCGGCGGATCAGGACTCAATGCCGTCAACCACATGATCAACGAAAAGGTCCGTGGTGTTGAATTTATTTCAATCAACACGGATGCCCAGGACCTCCACCACAGTAACGCCAAGAAAAAAATACATATCGGAAAAAATCTAACGAAAGGACTCGGTGCGGGAATGGACCCTGGAGTCGGACGACGTGCAGCAGAAGAAACAAAAGAAGAAATTCAAGAAGCGCTCAAAGGCGCGGATATGGTCTTTGTCGCCGGCGGACTCGGCGGAGGAACAGGATCCGGAGCATCCCCCACCATCGCGCAGGTAGCACGCGAACTCGGAGCACTCGTCATCGGCGTGGTCACAAAACCGTTCAGTTTTGAAGGCCTTCAGCGCCAGCGTATTGCTCAGCAAGCCATTGAGGAACTTAAGAAAGAAGTCGACTCATTGATCGTCATTCCGAACGACCGACTTTTTAATGTCATCCAAAAGGACACTACCCTTAAAAACGCCTTTGCGATGTGTGACGAAGTACTGCGTCAGGCGGTTGAAGGTATTGCCGATCTCATCACCATGCCCGGTATCGTGAATCTGGACTTCGCCGACATCCGCGCCGTCCTGCAAAACACCGGTTCTGCTCTCATGGGAATCGGTCTCGGCACAGGAGAACGACGTGCGGTTGAGGCTGCTCAGCAAGCGATTAATTCACCGCTCCTTGACGTATCTGTCACCGGAGCAAAGGGTGTGCTCTTCACTATCGCCGGCAGCGACGATCTCACGATGATGGAGGTGCACGATGCGGCCAAGATTATTACTGAGAACGTTGATAAAGAAGCGAAAATCATCTTCGGTGCGGTGAAGGATGAACGCCTGAAAAAGAATGAGGTTAAGGTTACGGTTATCGCCTCCGGTTTCCCTGAAGGGAACGGGGTGCCGGCAACGTTGTTCAACGCATCATCCCGCAAAGAAAAAGAAGAATCAGGGGGTATTTTTAACTCATTTACAAAAACTACTGCAACTGACCTGAAGAATAAAGAGAAGAAAAACGAGCCGGAAGAAACAAAGGAGGAGGTCTTTGTGGAAGAACCGAAACCGTTGGAAAAAACAGACCTCAAACCGAAGGCGGAGACGGAAGACGAAGATGATTGGGGGGCAATTCCGGCTTTCTTACGAAGAAAGAAATAGCAGACAAAACTAAAAAACCCGCGCACAGCGGGTTTTTTAGTCCTTTCCTTGACCTCTCTGGTATACTTATCCTATTACACATTAACCTTCTGTCGCGCCTTAAGTCACGTAACAATCGACGCTACGTGACATGATTCCGCAGAATCACAAGCGCGACATGATTTTGTGAAATCATATGTACGACGTTATCATCATCGGAGCAGGACCGGGCGGAGCGGCGGCGGCCGTATATGCCGCACGAAAACAGCTCAAAACACTTCTCTTGTGTAAAGAATTCGGAGGGCAAAGCATTGTCTCAGAAGACATTCAGAACTGGATAGGAACGCCGTCCATTTCAGGTGCCGACTTGGCACGCGCGTTTAAAGATCACGTCGCCAAGCATGCTGATTTTGTGACTATACAGGAGGGCATATGGGTGCAAAAAGTTGAACACGCCGACGGAAACTTTTCTGTTGTAACGAACAAAGAGACTTTCTCGGGACGCTCAATTCTTGTTACAAGCGGTTCAACACGACGAAAACTGACTATTCCGGGTGCTGATACATTTGAAAATAAAGGACTCACCTACTGCGCATCATGCGACGGCCCCCTGTTTGCCGGGCAAGACGTTGCCGTCATTGGCGGAGGAAACGCCGGGTTTGAAAGTGCCGCACAGCTTCTTGCATACTGTAAAAGTGTTACCATTCTTCAGCACGGAGACCGCTACAAAGCCGACGAAGTAACGGTAGAAAAGGTCCTCGCGCACCCGAACGTGAAAGGAATTTTGAACACCGAGATTCTTGAAGTCACAGGAGACACCTTTGTAAAAGGCCTCGTGTATGAGGACACTGTGACGCATGAAAAACACGAACTCCCTGTAACCGGAATCTTCGTCGAGATTGGCCTTATGCCGAGTACGGATTTCGTAGGAACGCTCGTCGATCTTGATGAGTACAAACGCATAAAAATTGACCCATGGACACAGCGCTCTTCTCTGCCGGGCATCTGGGCAGCGGGCGATTGTTCAAACATCAAATACCATCAAAACAACATCGCCGCCGGGGACGCCGTTCGTGCACTGGAAGATTTATATCTCTATTTGAAGACGGGAAAATAATGATTGAGAAAAATCACGGTTTGGAATACAATAACGCCGTGTCGGGCGATTAGCTCAGCTGGTTAGAGCGTTACATTGACATTGTAAAGGTCACAGGTTCGAGTCCTGTATCGCCCACAAAATAAAACACCTTTTCAACGCCCGTAAGGGTTGTACAATGCCGGTATGAAAGCCTTGTTTATGACAACCGTCTTTGTAGCCCTATCCGTATTAGTGGCCCCTTTTGTGTTTTCAAAAAACGCGACACAAGATTCCCTCTCCGACATTCGCCCCAAAATCCAACAGCTCGTGCAGACACAAGACGTGCGCACCGTACGTCTCACGTTTGTCGGAGATATTATGCTTGACCGATATATCCGCGCAATGAATGAGGCCACCGGTTATACAAACATATTGCCCGCGTTTTCACCACTTCTCAAAGAAAGTGATTTTGTTGTGGCAAATCTTGAAGGACCCGTCACGCAGTACCGGTCACACAGTCTCGGTACTCTCCCCGGTGAGCCTGGGAATTTTGTCTTTACATTTTCTCCTGACGCACTTCCGCCGCTCTTCGATGCGGATATTCGCGCGGTATCGCTCGGCAACAACCACATTCTCAACTTCGGCGATGATGGGCTCACGCAGACAAAAACATATCTGGAAAATACGGGTATAGCTTTTTTTGGAGACCCACGCACACAAAGTACTTTAATAAAAGATGTTAACGGAATTTCCGTCGGTTTTGTGGCGTTTAACGAATTCTTTCCGTTTGATGAAGAAGACTTGATGCAAACTATACACAGCCTGTCGGAGATAACCGACTTCACTGTTGTATACGCACACTGGGGTGCGGAGTATGAAACGACGCCGAATACCCTCCAACAACAACTCGCACACCGCTTTGTCGATGCTGGGGCGGATGTCGTGGTAGGAGCACACCCTCATGTTATTCAAAACAAAGAGATATATAACGGAAAAACAATTTTCTATTCCCTCGGTAATTTTATTTTTGATCAGTACTGGATGGACAGCGTACGGTGCGGCGCTGTGGTTACCCTCACGATAACACCGCCGAAGATGACATACACAACCGAGGAATCGTTTGTCTGGCTTCAAAAAGACGGTTCCACCGTTTTGAGTACGTGCATGAATACCATCCCCGAATTACCACCGTTGCCGTAGTCTGTTGGCTGTAGCCTTCCCTTCCGGATTTCCCTTAATCACACCTTCCGGCACCCGTGAACCGGGAAACATGAGCTGGGAACGCAGAACACTCCGCACCATGGTCAAAAAGCGGAAGAATTGTTCGTCCTCAGCATCAGCATAGAGCTTCTCCTTCTCCCCTTTTACTTTCCCGATAATCTCAATGAGAGCATCGTACTTGTGCGCAGTGGTCTCATCTTTCGACATCTGGGCATACTTTTGATACGACAACAGTTGCTCTTCAATCTGGCGCACAAGTGCAAGTTGTACCGGGTGTTCTTTAAGCCGATTCTTACTTACCTCTGTTTCTTGCACCCACAGCTTTAAAAGAGTACCTAGTTCCTCAGGTGCAACCCCTAGGACGACACGTGGCACGCAGTCCAAAGATGCAGGATCACCCGAGAGCGTCTCGTGGTACTTCACGTGACTGAGCCTTTTCTCGTCAATCTCCTGTTTGATGGAGTGTATTTTTTCATTGAGCGAAAGGATGCCGATGGTCACATCAACAGTAATAGACAAGGGCTCTTCTCCCTCCTTTGTGACAAACGTAAGCACCATATCCGTCTTATTAACAAAATCATCGTATTGAGATGTTTTTTCTACGTACACCTGTACCCCTGCAGCAGAAAACCAATCAGACAACCCTATCTGATGAAACATGAGCGCCTCGGCAGCAAGCGATGCTTTTGTAAGCAGTTCATTTTGTTCCTGTTTTTCCTTATAGATACGGGCCAACTCCTCACAACGATCTAGATTTTTTTGTATTTCCTCAAGCGGATACAGCTCTTTAAACCTCTCAAGAATATCCGTCCCTTCTCGGCGAAAGATTTCCAACGCTTTAGCATATGCATTATTAATCAATTCACGGGGTGTTCCGTGAAATACCTCCTGTCTCACGGGTTGTTTTTGCGGTATTGCTTCCGGTGATTCGTGTCTCATATGATGTGGATATTATACATTTGCAAAGCGCATAAACGATATAACCTGTCCGACAAGAAAAACTCCGTACAAAAAGA
>CAZVYH010000001.1:61294-67410 GCA_964631485.1 uncultured Candidatus Saccharibacteria bacterium | reverse complement strand
GCCCCATGTCATCTTGCACGCCTATTGAAATTCCTCCCGCCAGCGTCGCGTGCGGCTCCGGAAGATACCTGCGAAGTGTTTTAATAAACGCCCGCCGTAGTGAGTACAAAAAAGTATGGAAGACATTCCCGCCGCTGTGGTCGAGAATTTCCGTATCCGGAAATACCATCTGATGCGCAATACGGTCTTTCGCAAGATATAAGGGATAGTTGAACTCTGTCCCTGTATCCGTCATAAAAACTTCCGGTTTTTTTACAATACCCGATGCGCGCACCGTGTCTCCGTACACAAACTCCGGATACAGAGGCGCGATCAGAAGTAACCGTTCTTTGCTTTCGCCGCGGCGTACTTCAATAACTACCTTTTGTGACGTTTCGGAAAAAACAGGCTCCTTAATAACAACACCCTCGAGAACAGCCGGCCCCAGAAGCCCGTCTAAAAAATATTCCCTTTCAATGAATGTGTGCTGTGCCCGTATAAATCCGAGAAGTGCGGCGGTACACATCAGCACCACAAGAAAAACGTGTCTGTTTTTTCGTAAAAACCACCCACCTGCCGCCGCGCAGACAAAAAAACCGACATACACATACACCGAAATATGAATCTCAAAAAAAGACGCGGATGCAACTCCCAAGAGAAGCCCGACAACCCCCGCATATACAAAAATCCCGGACATTGACTCATTGTCCGGGATTTTGTTAAAGAAAAAATCAAATTACGCTTCCTTTTTCGCGTCAAACCGGTCAATCTTTAAACCTTTGAATATAAAGTAGATAACCGCCGCAATGATACCGAAGTCAATGACCGCCGAAACAAAACTGCCGATTTTCACTACACCGATACTCATTTCAGCGAGTCCGTCGATATTTCCCAACAATAGACCGATGAGCGGATTAATAACATCCGTGACAAAAGACGTCACCACTTTACCGACTGCGGCACCGAGAATAAACCCGATGGCCAGACCAATAACCCCCTGCTCACGAATAAATGTAATAAATCCTGTCATATATACGATTATCCTTGTAATTTTGTATCCATTGCTTCATTTGCAAGTGCGTCGGCTTCAGCATTCTGCTCCCGAGGAATGTGCTTGAAGGTAATGTGGGGAAATTTCGAAATATACTCGCTCACGTTTGCAAATTGTTTTTTCAAACCGACATCCTTTACCTTGTACTCATGACGAAGTTGTTTTACCACCAACTCACTGTCCATACGCACTTCTACATGCGCTTTTTCTCTGTCCCCCTGAGAAACGAGAGAGCCGAGTCCTTTGAGTGCCCAGATAAGCGCTTCGTATTCAGCTTGGTTGTTTGTCGTTTCTCCAATATATGCGTATCCGCGTTTTAGCGTAATACTTCCCTCTTTAATAACAAAGCCGATTCCCGCAGGGCCGGGATTCCCCCTCGCCCCTCCGTCCGTGTACACAATATATTTCATACGCCTATGTTATCACATCAACAATACGCACCCTGATGCCGTTGGTGTAACCAAACGTCTCCTTTTCAAGAGATCCGAGTAGTGTGATGTTTTGCCCCGCCGCCAGATCCTTCAGGCGAACATCCCCTTTCGCAAAAAACTTCACGGCAGAAATAGTTTTTCCTGCTGATGTTTTAAAAAGCAGTTTGATATGCTGCTTTTCCTTTCCAAACATCTCAACCGTATCAATAACAACGTGTTCAAATGCGAACACCGGCTTCGGATTACCTGCGCCGAAAGGTGCAAGGCGCGCAATATCGTCGTATGTTTCCCGCGTTACCTCATCAATCGACAGCACCCCGTCAACCGTAAGGTTTTCTTCCGACACCTCTTTTGATGCAAGCTTCGTGTGGGCCGCGGACAACGCATCCTCAAGAAGCACAAGGTTTTCAACGGTGATTGAAAAGCCTCCGGAGTATTTATGTCCTCCGAACTCCAAAAATAAGTGACTGACTTCACTCATCAGCTCCATCGCACCGACATCCCCGCTTGACCGTACCGAACCCTTAATAACCGACGCATCTCCGCGACCCCACACAAATGAGCTTTTTCCGTATGCTTCCACTGCGTGTGTAGCGGCAAGACCAAGAAGCCCGGGACGCCAGTGTGTGTTGCCGACAACAATAACAGGAAATTCATTCGGTGTTTCTTCAAACTTTTGTTTTATTTCTTTAGACATCTGCGCAACCGCGCCCTTTCTTTCGTTGTTGATTGCGTCGAGGTGGCGCACGAGTGTTTCCGCACGGGCAAGGTCTGTTGTCGAAAGAAGTTCAAATGCCGCCTCAGGTTCGTCCATGCGGGATGCGGCGTTAATGCGCGGCGTAATCATAAACACCACGTCGTCCTCGGTAAGTGAATGCTGTTTCATCCGCAGGTGTGAAAGAAGCGTACGGATGCCGAGACGTGGAGATTTCCGCAGAACAAGCAGTCCGTAGTGTGCAAATACGCGGTTCTCACCGGTCAAAGAAACCATGTCGGAGAGTGTCGCAATCCCAACCATGTCCAGCAGCCATTTTTCCCATCCCTCCGAAACAGATGCGGATGTTTTTTGCAAAAGCGCCTGTGCAACCTTGAACGCAACGCCGGCACCGCATAAGTTTTTATTCGGATATCCGTCACCTTCCTGATTAGGATTCACAATCGCGTATGCTTCCGGCACGACGTGATTTTGCATGTGGTGATCGGTGATGATGACATCAATACCGGCTTCCTGTGCGCGGGCAACGTGCACCGCATCACCCATCCCGCAATCGAGCGTAATAATCAAACCGACTTTCTTCTCAATAAATGAAGAGATTGCATCTTCATTCAGTCCGAAGCCTTCAGTGTTGCGGTGAGGAATGGTGACGGAGAAATTTTCATATCCGATTTTTTTCAGAAGATCGTGCATCACCACCGCCGCAGGAATGCCGTCCGCGTCAAAATCGGAAAACAGTGCAATATGTTCGTCGCGCGCAACCGCCTGCAGTATGCGCTCCACCGCTTTATCCATATCCCGCAATTCAAACGGATCATGCACCCCCGCGTCATACTCCGGGGACAAAAACGCCTGGGCCTCTGCACGCGTTGTAATACCGCGGTGAAATAAGAGCTTTTGGACACGGTGCGAGTACCCGGCGAGTTCTCGCGCCGTGGCTTCGTCGGGTTGTGCCGCAATAACGTACTCTTTCATTGGTCACAGTATACCGTTACAATAGGAGTCATGTCAGACTGTATTTTTTGCAAAATTGTGTCGGGGGAAATTTCGGCGGAAAAAGTATACGAGGATGAATTTACGTTCGCTTTCTTGGATATTAATCCGAACAACTTCGGCCACACGCTTGTGCTCCCCAAAGACCATTTTAGAAATATTTTTGATATGCCGACAGAAATGCTCAGCCCTGTGTATACCACAACACAAAAAATCGCTACGGCTCTCCGAAATATCGGAGCCGAGGGGGTCAACATAATTTCAAATAATGAACCTGCAGCCGGCCAACTTGTGTTCCACGCGCACATACACGTTATTCCGCGATACGCGAATGACGGGTTCGTGCATTGGGCGCAAAAAAAATACGAAAACACGGATGCTGTGTACGAGATGGGAGAAAAAATACGCGGTGCTTTGAAATAAGCTTAAAAACAATAGTGCAGGCCCCGCTCGACATTCGTCGGGCGGGGCCTTTGCGTCAGCAGGTCTGGAAGTTTTTGGGCGGATCCAACACGCCCGTCGACACGACCGGGGACGTTCCCTTCAGGATTGCCCCCAACATCGCGTGAATCGCCTCCATCTTGCTCCAGGTGAGCTTCACCGTGCCTCCGTCGCCGTCAGTGATGATGGTCGCCCCGGTCTTCTGGTCATACTCGACAGTCGGACAAAGTCCGCTGTCAGTCCGAATCGATCTGTTGTCGTTCATTGTTGCTCCTGTGCGCACATGACGCGGTAGCCTGCGGTAAAACCTCAATGAGTCTGCTGCGAGAGTAACACTTCAAGAGTCTGAGCGTCAATCCTTAAGCGCCTCGATACCGGGAAGTGTTTTGTGTGCCAAAAATTGGAGCATCGCCCCGCCTGCAGATGATGTGAAAGAAAATGTCCCCATGATGTGTCCTTCCGCGAGTACAGCATCTGTATCACCCCCGCCCACAATACTTTCCGCCTTTGATGAAGCAATTGCGCGGGCACACTCTTGAGTTCCTACAGAGAAACCTTTTTCATACAAACCGAGCGGTCCGTTCCATAATACAAACGCCGCTTCAGACACAACCCGGGAGAGGCGCGCGAGCGTTTCCGGCCCCGCATCAACGATAGTATCTTCCGGTCCGATTGCCTCGGGCTTCAACACCCGCTGTTGCCCATCCTCGCCGACAACGAGCACGTCCTCGTATGTGTACACATTCGACATTTCCTGAACACTGCGCAGTTCATCTTCGCTTGACGACGCAACAACCGATTTTCCCACTAAAAATCCTCTTGTTTTGAGAAGTGAGTTCCCCGATACACCGAACACGAAGACACTGTCCATGTGCGGAGCAAGGGCGGTAATAATCGGCAGTTTTGTCTCCGGTTTCGCTCCGCCGACGATAAGAACTGACGGATGTTTCGGGTCAAACGCCGACGATAAACGCTGATATTCTTCCGCAAACCGCATTCCCATGTAACTCGGAATATATTTAGGCACACCAACCACGGAGGCGTGCTCACGGTGCGCCGAAGTAAAATCGTCATTTACAAATATATCGGCGAGTCCGGCGAGTTTTTTTGCAAATGCTTCGTCGTTTTTCTCCTCTTCAGAAAACTCGCGGAGATTTTCAACACACACAATGTCCCCGTTTTCCATTTTTTGTAATGCTTTGGCGCCCTCAGTATTAAAGGGATCAGTAACAAACGAAACGGGAACGTGCTGTGCAAGAACGTCGGCAACAGACCGCAGTGATTCATTGTGCACGGACAAGTGTCCGATGAGAATAACTTTGACACCCTTACCTTTCAAAAAACGCAGTGTCGGAAGATTTCCGAGCGCCCTCGAAGTATCCGCGACTACACCGTTCTCAATAGGCACGTTGAGGTTCCCGCGAACCAAAATTCTATCTCCGGGTGAAATGGATGCTTCAATAATAGATTTCAACATACTAGTAGTGTCCTTTTTCCAGGGCATTAAGCATGTCTGCCACATTTTTTGCCACAAGACTTGCATGTCCGACAAGAACACCGTTCACCGATCCCGCGTGCACAACCTCAAACACATTGCTCGGCTCAACGGATCCGCCGTACAAAATCGGAGTAGACATACCAACCGTTCTCCCGTACATCCTGGACAGAATTTTTCGTATAAACAAAGCGGTTTCCTGAATATCACCCGGATTCATGGCGCGCGACGCCGTTTTCCCGATTGCCCACAACGGTTCGTAGGCAATAATTATTTTGTGCGCTTTTGCCTTTGATATTCCATGCAGTGATCCGCGAATCTGCGCTTCAATAAACGCAAAATGTTCTCCGTGCGCACCGCGCTCATGTTCACCCACACAAAGAATCGGTGTCAGCCCCGCAGAAAGAACCGCCTGCGCTTTCCGTGCAATCATTTCTTCTGTCTCACCGATTGCTCGGCGTTCCGAGTGTCCGACAATAACATACTTACCACGAATATCTCTAACCATTCCGGCGGAGGTCTCACCGGTGTGTGAACCGTTCAAAAACACCGAGACATCCTGAGCACCGAGAGCGGCGCTATCGTCTCCTTTTGCCGCACACAAGGCAAGAAACGGAGTCGGCGGACACACCACCACGTTCGTTCTGCGTACTTTTCGTGCGTATTTTTTCGTCGCACTCCACAACTCTACCGCGCGGCGCGCCGAGTCCGGATTCATTTTCCAATTGGCCACAAAAAGAATTCTGTTCATGATTATTCCGTTTCCTTCCATCCGGTAATACCAAACGAGCCGGACGGACCGCTGATGAAGTTCACGTTTGCAAGTCCGAGTTCATAGGTTACCGTCGTGTTGTTGCTGATAACAATTTTGTATCCCGTAATTTCCTTAATATTAACATTGTTCCCGATTTGAATGGTTCCCTGCTGAGCATTGAGAAGCGCTCCGCCTGTGTTGTTACTCACATTAATCGCGGGCAAACCCGAACATGACCCTGAATCCGGACAGGCGCT
>CAZVYH010000001.1:36611-61194 GCA_964631485.1 uncultured Candidatus Saccharibacteria bacterium | reverse complement strand
TACTCACATTAATCGCGGGCAAACCCGAACATGACCCTGAATCCGGACAGGCGCTTGTCGTGAGAACAAGAACATAGCTTCCCGCCTGCCCCGAACCCTGAAATGTCGCATTATTACTGATGTCGATTCGACCGTCAGCAATAATAATGCCGCTGTTGTTTCCGTACGACGAATCAAGTCGAATAAGTGTGTTGTTGCTGGTTGTTATATTGCCGGTCACCCACAAGTTACCCTTCATGGTTATCTGCGAGTTGTTCGTAACCGTAAGATTACCGTTTATCTTTACGGGACCCATGATCGTCGTTGAAGCAGACACCGTGTAGTTTCCGTTGATAACCCCGCCGTCCTCGGCCGCCTGTTTCCACTCGGCGATGTTTGATTCGGATATCGGATACCCGATTGGTGACGGGTCAGGAAGAGATGTGTTACACGCCTTATTGTTTCCCGAGCCTGTTTGGCAATATAGAGTTGATGCAACACTTGAGTTATTAACCGTGTGTGCGTGGGCAGTTCCAACCCCTCCGGAACCAACTGTTATGCCGCTGATAGTAGACGTAAGCCCTCCCAAAAAAATATTGAAGTACAAATCCTGTCCTGATGGTATTGTTGCGTACCACGTACCACTCGTACTACTTTGCTTGCCTATTTTTCCGGCACCACGCGTGTATCCCGTATTTCCTCCGATCACGTAATATTTTGTTGCTGTACTGAATGTACCGTCGAGTACAAACCAGTAGGTCGTATCTTTGGTTAACAACGGGTTTGACGAAAAAACAACTTCAATCCATCCGTACGTACCCGTGACTTGTGAAGCGTTGAGTGTCGCTGAGGCGAGTGTTGTATTACTCGGAGAACCCGCATTATCCGTTACGATGCGCACCGTCAAGTTTGACGGTGTGCCCACCTTTTTAAGATACACCTGTATTTTATTGATTGGGCTTGTCGTACTTGTTTGAAAACTTTGCGCGATATCCTCCCGTACGGTAGTTGTTCCAAATGAAAGATTTTGTGTCGGGGGCATCGGAAGGGTGTTTGATTGGTCACTCGCAAGTGCGGATGTATTTGCAGCAATCGCCGTTCCGGTCACAAACGCCCCGTTGCTTCCGATAATATCTCCGTTTGAATATACGTTGCCGACCACCCCGGCATTATTTGAAAGATAGAAACCGCCGTTCCCTGTCTGCACGCCGTAGTTAAACGTCGCGCCGTCACCGACATTCAAAGCCGCCTGTATTTTACGAATTCGTCCCTCCACGTCCCCTGTCACCGACAACGTTTTTCCGGAAGGCCCACTGCTCGTGATTGCCGCCTGTGCAGTATGCCCGTCAAGGGTAAGAAATTCAGTCGCGTCGGTGGTAATACCTTCCCGCATCCGATACGTCAAATCTTCAAGAAGAGACTCTGCGAGAAAGTACGATTTCTTTCCTGTAGTAATTTCATATGCCGCACGTAAATCTTTTATGAGCGGAAAAAAGAGCACGGAAACAACGGTCAACGATACGGCAATAAAAAAAAGTATGGCAATAATGAATGCCTGCCCTCGCGCGTATGTGTGTGCCGTGTTTTTTTTCATATAATTACAGTGAATATGAGCCACGCATTACCGCGGTTGTATAAAAAGACTCGGTGGTTGTTGCTTTTCCGTCAGACGCCTGCAGCGTCGTCTCTATCCTGATTCCTTCCGATTCACCCGTCTGAAATCGCCTTACGATAAAAGATGATACGTACACTTTCGAAGATGTCAGGTCTCCTATATATACTCCATCTTCGTCCATTTTAAGCGTCCCGTTTTCCGCGTATACCTTAAGCGTCCGAGCGGGGTTCGTAAAAGAGAGAACAACAATTCCCGGAGACACGCCGAACGAACTCTGCACAGTATCAACGCTACTTGCAAAACGAATCTCACGGGACAATCTCTCGAGAGAAAAAGCCGCGGCTCTTCCGAGTATCTGATGCGAGCGGACACGAGCATACGATTTACCGATACCCGCGACAGCGAACACGACAACAAGAAGCGTCATAACAAGAACAGCAATATACACGATCGACTCAATGAGAGTGAATCCGCCGTAGCCCGGTGTCTTGTTCTTTTTATTTCTGTGTACGGCCGTCATGCTATTCATTACTCTATTCAAATATGTTTGTAAAAATGCCGGACAAGGCCCGTGTTGTTGTCCCGCTCGCCTCTCTCCACGAAACCGTCACGGTCACCAGACGTGCATCCGGATCCGGTGTTCCGGAATCCGCTATATCGTTTTGTGCGTCTCTGTACACGGTCGAGAACTGGAGCGTTCTATAGAATGAGGTATCAATCACAACAGGTGTCGTCGTCGCTTCCCAAACAGATCCTGAAAGTGTGAGGTAATACGGCGCCCCGATAGTCATGCCGGAGAATGTGCCCCAATCCGTATCGCGGAGAATGCGCGCAACCTCTAATCCCTCTTCGAGAAGAAACTGGGCCTTCACCACGTTGGCCGTTGTTCCGGAATAACGAACGAGAAACTGGTACGAAGCAACTACACCGATAATCACAAAAGTGAGAACCGTCACGCCGATGACGACCTCCACCAAACTCATTCCTTTATGCGGTCGTTGTGTCATTAGATTAATTATACGAGATAAGCCCGGTGTTTTGAATCGTCACAGTGCGTTGCTGTGTTGGGTCACTCACCAGCTCAATAGTAAGCGTCCCGTTGTGTGCCGTTTCTCCCGTCAGTTTCTCAAATATCACCTCACTTCCCCCTCCTGAAAGCGAGATATCCGCGACAATTGTCTGGGTATCCAAAAGTACCGTCTCATTGGTCGCAGATGACGGAGAATACGAGGCGCCGACGAACAAAACCACCGAAGTGTCTTCGATGTGAACACCGTGCTGTTCCGCGCCTCTCCCGTTAACCGTCCGCGCCCGCGCATCGTTGAGCATCGCCACGACAGTTTGCGCGGCGCCCTCAAGAACCTGACGCCGGTTGTACCCGCGAAAAGACACCCACACAATTCCGGAGACCAGAACCAAAATAACCATACCCATAAGAAGTTCAACAATAGTGAACCCGGCGCGATGCGACAGCGGCGTGTATGTCTGAGGTGTTTTTTTCAAAAAAAACGTCATATGTATACTCTTGCCGTTTTAGAACCCTGACGAAATCGAATAAATCGGCATAATCATTGAAACCGCGAAGAAACCGACGGCGGCACCGATAACAACCATGAGAACCGGCTCAATAATCGTCGACATGTCCTTCGTTTTTTGATCAACCTCCGCTTCAAGAAACGTCGCAATCTGAAGAAACATGTCCGGCAGTTTCCCGGTTTCCTCTCCGACAGCGACCATTTCAGTTACCATCGGCGGATACAGCTTCGGGTATCGCGCAAACACCGCCGAGAGCTGTGTTCCCTTCTGGATTTCTTCCTCGGCTTCCTTGAGGACCGATTTATAAAATGAGTTTTGTAGCACGTCACCGGTAATACTGATTGCAGACACCACCTCAACACCGGAAGAGAGGAGGGATGCAAACGTTCGGGCCATGCGGGCAGAATTCGTCTGTTGCACGAGCGTCTTAATGACCGGGAGACGCATAATCACCTGTTCAAACGCTCGTTTTCCTGCAGTCGTGCGAAACACCTGCACGAGAACAACGACCAGAAATACGAGACCGCCGACATAGAGTATCGGGTGAGCCGCAAGTCCGTCTGATACAGAAATAATCATCTGTGTACTCACCGGTAAGTCAACGTCCAGATCTTTAAACGTGGAGGTGAGTGTCGGCACCACGTAGATAAGCATGAGAATGCCGATAATAACCATAAGAATCATGATGACGCTCGGGTACATCATCGCGCCGCGGATGCGTCTTTTGAGGGCAAAACTTCTATCCATTTGTTCCGCTGTAATACGCAGTGATTCACCGAGTTTTCCCGACTCCTCTCCTGCACGAACCATCGCCACAAACAGTGTGGTAAACACATTCGGAAACTTCGCAAACGCTTGCGACAACGGCGTTCCTTTCTGAACGTCGGCGCCAACAAGCGACAAAACCTCGCGAAACTTCTTGCTTCCCGCCTGACGTTCCATGATGGCGATACCACGGGACACCGTCAGACCCGCATCCACCATGGCGGCAAGGTTTTTCGCAAACGTAATCTTCTCGGTCAGCTTGATGCCTCCGATATCAAAATTAAACTTCTCGTACCAGGCCTTTTCTTTTATTTCAGTGGCAACAACCAGCGTTTCCCCTTCGTCTTTGAGTTGTTTAGCGAGCGCAAAAGAATCTTCCGCATCTCCGATTTTCTCATAGACCTCACCTGTGGCTGTTACCGCCTTGTACTTCAAACGCATAACAGTATTATCGCACATCTACACACAAAAAAATCCACACAAAGTGGACTCATGTGCACTTCAACACATTGGACACAAAAAATCATTCTGTTACCACGCGCAACACCTCTTCAAGAGTCGTCATACCCTGAACCGCCTTAAATACCCCGTCTTCAATCATGGTCATCATTCCTTCTTTTTTTGCCTGTTCTTCAATCTCTTCCATCGAGGCTCGCCTAATGACCAGCTCACGCAACGCGCTGGAAACCTTCAGTACTTCGTGAATACCGATTCGCCCTTTGTATCCGTCACCTTCGCCCTCTTTTGTTTCTTTAGGTCGATAAAACGGAACGTCTTTCCATGTCGCGTTTTTTTCGACAACACCCTCCGTTTTTAGAAAACCGAGCATGCGGTCGAGATCAACCGATTTACCCAATGTCTTCAATTCATCTGCCGACAGAGTATATTTTTCTTTTCGCGAAAGCACCCTCACCAGACGCTGGCCGATGACAACCTTTACCGTTGATGCGATAAGGAACGGCTCCGCGCCCATATCCAACATTCGAGGGACGGCGCCCGCGGCAGAGTTGGTGTGAATGGTCGAAAGCACGAGGTGGCCGGTGAGCGCGGCGTTAATCGCAAGACCGACGGTCTCTCCGTCACGGATTTCTCCCACCATAATAATATCCGGGTCCTGACGGACGAGCGCACGAAGTCCGTTGCCGAACGTCATGCCGATTTCCGGCTTCACCTGCGTCTGATTCACCCGCGGCATTTGGTATTCAATCGGGTCTTCGATGGTCGAAATATTAACGTCGGGCGTATTGAGGATATCCAACAATGTGTAGAGTGTCGTTGTTTTTCCTGATCCGGTCGGCCCCGTCGCGAGAATCATTCCCGTTGCCTGCTTCGTCGCCCAGTGCAGCGCCTCGAGCCCTTCCCCATGAAAACCGAGTGTCTCAAGCGTAAAACCGGAAGCCCCCTCGTGAAGAATACGCATCACGATTTTTTCTCCGTAGTAAATAGGGAGTGTTGACACACGAAAACTTACGCGTTCACTTTCAATATTCATTTTAAAGCGTCCGTCCTGCGGAAGCCGCTTTTCGTCAAGTTTTAAATTTGAGAGCACTTTAATGCGCGCAACAATTCCGGCGGCAGCTTGCTTGGGTAGTGTCATGGCATCATGGAGCAGTCCGTCGATACGGTATCGAATCAATAAATCCTTTTCCATCGGCTCAATGTGGATGTCCGATGCGTCCTCAACCACGGCATGGCGAATGAGTGTTTCAACAATACGTACCACCGGAAGATCTTCCGCGAGTTTCTTAAGAGCTTCACCTGACGCATTCTCGCCGAGCGAACTCGCCGTTGCCGAAAGCTCCGCAGCTTCAGTTTTTAAAATATCACCGAACTCGAGCTTCAGGCTCCGCTGGTACTGAATGAGCGCATGTTTAATTGAACCAACGTCTGTCAGACGCGGAAGAATGGTCAGCCGTGTTTTCTTTCTAATAAAATCAATTGCCTTAAGATCCTGCACGTCCAACATGGCAACCTCCAAATCAGTCCCTGTGGTCCGAAATGCGATGATGTTATTTGAACGGGCAATCGGTTCGGGGATAAGCGAAAGTGTTTTAAAATCTATCTTCTCGTTTTTCAGGTCCACAAAAGGAATACCGATGACGTGCGCCTTCGCACGCCTCAAGTCATCTTCGGGAATGATTCCTTCGGACACAACCAGGTCTTCGAACGACATCTTGCGCTCGACCGCCTGCGCCTCAAGTTCCTGTGCCTTCCCGAGAGAAAGCATTTTTGTATCAACAAGAAACTGAATGAGTTGTTGTAGGTCAAAATGCATGAGAACGTATGAATACATTGTAACATCTCCACCGCACAACAAAACGCCCGCACTGCTCAGAGGAAGCGGTGCGGGCGCCTTTTACTTGGCTATACCGTACTATCGGATTTCGTACGTAATCGAGACGTTCGCGCTGATCCTATTCTCTCCGGCAGGAATCTCGGGAGTTACTTTCGCCATATCAGTGTCGTATGCGACAGCCTCCATTCTGGCGTACATCGGATAGTATCCTCCGCCGTTTTCCGAGAAGCTCACAATGCGCACAAGCCGCACCCCAAGGTCGTCCGCCAATTGTTTTGCCTTGTCTTTTGCGTCTTCAATGGCCTTTTGACGAGCTTCACGTTGTAGTGTTACCTCATCATCGATGGTAAATGTCGGGCCGTACATGTCCGTAGCACCCTTCTCTCCGATGCCGGTAACGAGCTCGCCGACTTTCTCCGTGTCACGAACCTTTACGCTGATCGTTTGGCGTACTTCATATCCGACAACTATTTGATTTCGTGGCTGCGGGTAATACTCCGGGTAGACAAGGGATGTTTCCACACCGTATGACGGCTCTGCAGCACCTGATGACCTGGTCGAAGCGCCTGAAAGCGGCGTCGGTTGGTCTGTCCATTCATATTTCGGATTTGCACTGTAGTTGGTCGTCTTAATATCTTTCTCCGCAATCCCCTTCTCTTTCAAAAAAGCGATAATGGCGTTGATTTTTTCTGCCGACTCGCTTTGCGCCTCGCTCAGCGTCTTTTTCTCGGCAACCACTGAAAAGCCGACTTCGGCTATGTCAGGAACCGCAAATACCTCACCTTCACCTGTGACGGTAATGGTGTTGGATGACGGAACACCGCCTCCGATGTAGCGACTCTCTTTAAGGGCGTTCATCGCGGAAATCGCGACAAAAACGATAAGAACAATGAAGAGCCACCCGAGATACTTCACTGCCTTTTGTGCTGCACTTGTTTCCATATACTGTGATTAAAAAATAATTATTTCATTAATACTACTACCACTTCAGTATACGATCAAGACGGCAAAACGTTACATAGTAACGAGTATGGAGACGCACACACCCCGTCGCGTATTACACGACGAGGTGTGTGGTTGAAACGTTATGCGTATTAGTTACCTTGAGCAACCAGTGTGAGATCAATTTGGACCGAGTCAGAAATCACGTTATTTCCAAGATCCCCGAAGAATTTCGTTGAGCCGTACCGAATGTCCCAGAGTGTCCTATCGATGGTAAATGATGCAGTTCCTGAGAGCGTTTTGCCGTCCTGAGAGATTGTTGCCGGGAAGGAAACTTCCTTCGTTATACCCTTAAGGGTGACATCCGCCGTTACAACACCATCCGCAACTTTCTTAATACCCACCGTCGCAATTGGGTATTTTTCAACATCAAGAAAATCAGCAGATTTAAGGTGTCCGGCAAGCGCGCTTTCCCCTTCACCCTTTCCTGTCGAAAGTGTCGCGAGTGACTTCATATCAATGATGAATGAACCCGCGGCAATCGAACCGCCCGTTACAACAACGGAACCCTCTTTGAATGAAATTACTCCTTTATCAAAGTACTCCTTAATGAGCGTTTTACTTCCCGTCCATCCGACAGAACTCTTTTGTACATCAAGCGTGTATGTTCCGTCACTAAACGTTCCAATAGATCCTGTTTGTGGCGTTGTCGTCGCCGTATCTTCCGGAGCTTGTGCTGTTTTACGTGACATAAAGTACCATCCGCCGACAAGTAGAATAACAATAACCACGGCCCAAATAGTTTTTTGATTCATATATATAAGTACAGTAAATAAAAAATCACCGCAGTGATGGCGTCAGTATACCACACCCTACAAAGACGCTGTTTCCTCGGTTTTTTGGACAACCGCCCACCCGATAAGGAGAAGGAGGGCAAACGCCGTCGCCGACATTACGGGGATAGTGATGTACCCGAACCCTTCAACATATTTTTCTAGACAGGACACCAGAACGCCCCCCGGTTCACAAATTGCCGATACTGATTGAAACGTCTGCACGGCGACGTTGTAGAGCGCGACACAAAGTCCGACTGCCGACAGAATATTCGTGTACGGGAACACATCACTCTTCTCCTTCCATAGCGCAACACCGAACATGAGAAGTTGCGGATACAGAAGGATGCGCTGATACCAGCACAGCACGCATGCCGGGAAACCTGCAATTTCCGAGTAATACAAACTTCCTATAAACGAAGCGAACAGAACCAGAAATGAAAGCGAGACCGCTCGAACCCGTACAAACGAAACAACGGAGGAAAAGACACGAACTTTCATCAGTCCGAGAAAAAGCACCAGTGAGGCCGCCTGGAGGAGGACTGTGCCGATCATGATCAGCGTATTAAAAAACGGATAGGGTATCGGTTCCATGGCGAGGGAAGTATATCAGGAAGAAAGTCCTGCGCCCACTGGCTGTACGTGGCGTCGCTTATAATGAATAAAGAGGACGGCACATATCGCACCAATTGCGTTGAACACCAGATCAAGAGCGGTGTTGTAGTACCCGCCGACACCGGTGTTCGGAAACACAACAACAGCTATAAATTCGACAATTTCGTTCACCGCGCCGAGTCCCATGCCGGCAACGGCGATAATCGGATACACCACTTTCCAGTTTACCTTCTCGGAAAGATACGGTTTGAGGAGGTGATACACAACAAGGGTCGCTACGGCAAATCCGTATGCGTGCACAACTTGATCAAAACGTAATATGAACGAGTCCCCGAGACCGGCAATCGGAATGAGGTGAAGGCCGTAGAGCACGCCGTCGCCAATTTTAACTCCCCCGCCCGCCATATGCAGGAACCCCCATAATGAAAGACCCCACAAAATCACACCGTCAAATTGGGAGCGTTTGAGCGTGGAAATAACGAGAGCGGCGAAGAAGACGAGTACCGCGACATACCAAAGAAATTCATAATTCCGTATGCCGATGTAGTACCCGGCAAATCCCAGAATGTATAGTGCATTGAAGATAATGAGAGGGATGTGTTTTTTCATATACTAACTACTATACGCCGACACACTTATTTCGACGAGCTTTTATTCTTTAAAATCGATTTCGTATGGGTACATTCCCATGCCGCATGTTCCCTGCATCACTCCAACCTTTGGACTCCCAAGATCAACATCGAGAGTTCCTGAAGGTGGTAGATTTTTTGTGATGTTCAAACTCGGAATGCGAACAATTGATGAGCAATCAAATGTTCCGCTGGTTTTGAGACGAAGAATTGTGGGAAGACCCGCCTTCGCCACACTTTTTTCAGGAAAGTATCCGCCTTTTGCGAGAATCTCAACAATCTGAACCCCGTCAACGATTGAAACATTGTTCTCCGGAACCGTGACGTCTGGTGGTATGTTCGATTTTGAAGCTGAAAACGCGAAAAAGATAAGTGTCCCGGCAACAACGAAAGAGAGTAGTGTGAGTTTGTTCATACAGATACTAGAAGCTAAACACTGCGGGAATCAGACCGATAACCACGAGACTGTTGATGAAGTTGAACAGCGCAAACATAATAACAATAAGTCCCGCTGATTTAAAGAAGATGCCCGATTTTGAACTGTCTTTTATACTCAGTGAGCTGAAGCTTACGAGAGCCAAAACAGGCAATGTACCCAGTGCATACGCGAGCATGGTGAGACCGCCGCTCATGAATCCTCCCGTGGTAAGCGCGTACAACTGCATTGATTGCGTGAACCCGCACGGCAAGAAGAATGTTGCAATACCGACAAGAAGGGGTGTAAGTGTGTGGTTAAGCTTTGACACACCGTGAGCGTGCCGTGCAATAAACTGCGGCATTGATGGTTGTAGTTTTTTCGCCCACGGAAATACATCCAGAAGGTTAATTCCGAGAATAATCATCACAAGTGCAATGACCAAACCGAGGATAAAGGTCGCCGTTGTGCTGAGTGTAAATGCCGACCCAAGCGCGCCGATAACTCCGCCGAGAAGAAAGAACGACACGATTCGCGCACCATGGAACATTAATTGTGGACGCACCCTATCTCCCTCTTTTGCGAATGTTGCCGACATTGAAAGAAGGAGTCCGCCAACAACGGCCATACATGTTGAGAGTGACGCAATAATACCAACAACAAACGCCGTACCGTATGTTACCGTTCCACCACCAACCAAATTCACAATTCCCATTTTCTGTAGAAGTATAAAGAGCACCGCAAACCCAAGAGCAACCGGAATCGCAATCTTAAAATCACTCCATACCGCCGTGTGTTCTTGTTGTTCAACTGAAACCGTATATCCGCTCGCTTTCAGTGGAACAGTTAATTCCTGCGCAATTTGCTCCGGTGTTTTATCCCCGAAGTCTCCCACCACCTCAACTGAGTGGTTTGCGAGACTTGATTTTACATACGTAACATTAGGAAGTTCTTTCAACTCACTTTCCGTCAAAAGGACGCACGCCTTACAGTGCATACCGTGCACATGAAACGTATATTTTTGTTGATTTGGTTGTGTCATGAATATTTTTATAGTTTTTTAACTTTTATCCGCAATGAGTTTGAAACGACCGACACACTTGAGAGTGCCATGGCCATACCGGCAAACACCGGGGAAAGCAGCCACCCGAAAAGCGGATAGAATACTCCTGCAGCAAGCGGAATACCAACAATGTTGTAGATAAATGCCCAGAACAAGTTCTGCTTAATTCCACGCATCGTCATCTTTGAAAGTTTGATTGCCTTCACGAGTTTTGAAATATCTCCACCAAGAAGTGTAATGCCCGCAGACTCAATCGCGACATCCGTTCCTGTTCCCATAGCAATACCCACATCTGCTTGAGCAAGTGCCGGTGCATCGTTTACCCCGTCCCCCGCCATCGCAACGATACGTCCGGCAACCTGCAATTCTTTTATTTTTGCCAACTTGTCTTGTGGAAGGACGTGAGCCACCACATCATCAATCCCCACCAGAGATGCCATGTACTTCGCGGCCTTCTCATCATCTCCTGTGAGCATAACCACTTTGATTCCAAGTTTGTGAAGATCTGCAATTGCCTGTTTTGATTCTACTTTTATCTCATCGGCAACCATAACAAACCCAAGAACACTTTCTTTTGTCGCAAGGATAACGGGAGTTTTTCCTTGTGCGGTAAATGTTTCAATGTTTGAAGCATCAAAAGAAATGCCGAGATCTGAAATCAATTTTACATTTCCAGCATAGTATTGAACTCCCCCGATTGTTGCCGTCACACCCTTTCCTTGTATACCCTCAAAGTGTGAAGTGTCCTGAATAGGAATAGCCCTGTCTTGTGCGTACGAAACAACCGCGTGAGCAATAGGGTGTTCTGATTTTTTTTCAAGTGACGCAAGGAGTGACACTAGTTCATTGTCCGGCATTGATGAGAAGTTTTGGATATCAACAAGGGTTGGTTTGCCAACAGTAATGGTGCCTGTTTTGTCCACAACAACCGTATCTACCTTGTGTAATTTCTCTAACGTTGCGGCGTCTTTGATGAGAATACCTTCTTTTGCACCCTTACCGACACCCACAATAATTGCTGTCGGAGTGGCAAGTCCGAGCGCACACGGACACGCAATTACCAGAATCCCGACAAATGAAACAAGTCCGAATGAAAGTGCTTGTGAGAATCCGAGGTACTGCGTACCCACAAGAAGCCAGACACCAAATGTCACAAATGCCAACACAAGTACAATCGGTACAAAGACACCGGAGATTTTATCCGCAAGCGCCTGAATAGGCGCTTTACTTCCCTGCGCTTCTTCAACCATATGAATAATCTGGGCAAGGAGTGTTTCCGAACCGACTTTTGTAGCAGTAAATGTAAATGAACCTGTCGTGTTGAGTGTTCCTGCAACAACATTGTCTCCCACTTTCTTTTGTGCAGGCATCGGCTCTCCGGTCACCATGGATTCATCAACAAATGACGAACCCTCTGTAATTGTTCCGTCGACGGGAATTTTGGCGCCCGGTTTTACAACAATACAGTCACCGTGTTTCACCTCAGCAACCGGAATCTCTATTTCTTTTCCGTTACGAACGACAAGTGCCGTTTTTGCCTGTAAGTTAAGGAGTTTTTCGATTGCGTCACCTGTTTTTAATTTTGAACGCGCCTCAAGATATTTACCCAGTGCAATAAAAGCGATCACTACAATCGTGACGTCATAGTACGTGTGATCCACATTAATAAACGGACGAAGTGTTTCCTCAAATGCGGTAACAATAAAACTGTAGAGAAATGCTACTGATGTACCGATACCAATCAGGGTATCCATGTTTGCTTTTCCGTAACGAAGGAATCGATAAAAACCAAGCAAGTAAGGCCGCCCCACAACAAACAGTGTGTATGTCGCCATGAGCGGAAGTAAGTGGTGAAAGAATTCACTCCACACCTCGGGCATCATGGGGGTGATGTCAAATTGCGCGAAAATGTCCCACGCCATTATGAAAATACTGATGACGGTGAGCGGAATAACTGAAATAATTTTAGTTTTCATATCCGCAAGTTCCGCACGTTTTTCATACTTCGATTGATTGAGGCCGAGGTGTTCTGCGTGCTCATCCGCAGACATTCCCATCTCTTTCGCGCTTGGACCTTCTGGCACATACAGCGAGTACCCGAGCGGTTCTATCTTTTTTGAAAGATCTTTTGGATTTGTTTTTGATTCGTCATATGCAACCTTCACTGTTTCCGTTCCATAGTTCACGTGCGCAGATTTCACTCCATCTGTTTTTGTAAATGTTTTTTCAATAATCGTCGCACATGACGCACAGTGCATGCCTTTTATTTTGTATGTGTATGCTGTTTCCATGTTTTATTTTCGTTTGAGTTTATATACCTTAAGAATCTCCGCTGCCGCCTGTGTTTCTTTGCCGTGTTTCATTTGGTGTACAACGTGCTCCGTAAGATGATTTTGCAACATCAAATCTTCCACCGAAGCGAGAGCGTTTCGAATGGCGGACGACTGGGTGATAATGTCGATACAATACTTTCCTTCCGCGACCATTTTTTGTAATCCGCGAACCTGGCCCTCAACACGTTTGAGGCGGTTTTCAACGTTTTTATGTATATGTGTCATATGACACAACATACCCCCAGGGGGTATGTTGTGTCAAGTAACCTGTGTACTTCTTTCTAGTTAGTACCGAATGAGACCGAAGCAAGTATTGAATCAAAATTCGCAAGAAGTGCATCCTCGGGTGTCATACGGGTAACTGAAAAAACATATACGTATGCGCCTTCCGTGAAAACAAGACTTGTTCCTTCGTACAATCCGGACCAGTTGTACGTTACCCCATCCTTCCCCGCCACAGTTACATCTGATAGTTCACTAGTCGCGAGTGGCCAGGTGGCATCTTGTGCAACCCACTCTTGCGCCGTCAGGCCCTTTTCATTTTGGTACACATCCACAGTAATACTTGTCGGTCCTTCGCGAGGCTCAGTTGAACGACCTTCAACCACATCACGATTCTCCTGCGTATCTTCAACGAGTACCACGGCAAGTTGTGCACGCTCAGGCGTCTCTACCACTCGCTCTTTGAGATACAACGATGTCGGGTAGTCAAATGTAAGTTTGTACGTCTCGTTTGAGTAGGTTCGTACAGAGTCCTGAGTATCAATAGGTGTCGATGTCTCTCGTATCACGAGCCATACCCCTCCTACAATACACGCGATGGCAACAATCCATACGGATATTTTTTTCATAAAGTGTGCACACCGGCTGTTATGGTGTTTCGTAACAAAACCGTATTAAAAGAGCGGCCCTGTTACTTTACGTTTATACTGACATCCTGAAACACTACAAGATCAAGAATACCGTCGTATGACAGTGTTGTGTTCATATTTTTCTTGATATACATCAACACCGGGGTGATATTTGAACGCTCCTCAAGAACAACGGTAAAGTTTCTGAGAACTGTTCCTCCCGCGAGTACCTGTACGTCGGTGGTTAAATCCGGATGACGTGAAACTATAATTTTTGTGATACCCTGCGTGATTCCCGTTGCGGCACCCCCCGTTGTCTCACTGAGCGTCGTTTCTGTGTCGACACCGCTTCCGTTTGTTGTTTCGGTGGTCGTGGCGGTAGTATCCTCCGTTACTGAGTCTGTTTTGTTTCGTTGCATAAAGACAACAAACACCAGAATGACGGCAATCACAGCAACCCACAGTAAAATATTTTTCCCGGTTGTTGTCGGTGGCTGGCTTACGGGAATTGTTGGGGGGGTGTACCCACCCTGGTTCTGCTGACTTTGTGTGTGCACCGGAGTTGCCGGTGGTGTGCCGCTGAAACCCTTTTGACCGTTCCCTTTTTGGTTATTTGCGTATGTCGTGTTCATAAAAATAAGCTACTTTTTGATAACTACACCATCAGCATACCACAAAAAAGCATCCGAAAAATGGATGCCGAAACCACCAGAAACGCGCCGGCTTGAGGCGGTTAGTGTGTGTATCGTCGGATAACTGAGCGCACCACGGCGCCGATTTTGAGTTCTTCCTGAGGATAGATATTTTGATATTTTTTATTTCCCGGCTGAAGATAGTAACCCTCTCCGTTGCGGCGCAGATACTTGAGTGTCCAAAGCCCGTCGATGTCGGCAACAACTATGTCACCCACCTTCCATGTATCAGTACGCTCAACAAGCACAAAATCACCTTCGAAAATTCCGGCGTCTACCATAGAGTCTCCTTTCACTTTAAGAATAAACGTTGCATCGTGATCGTTGATGAGCCACTCATCAAGTGTGAGCGAATCAAATTCATGTTCTTCCGTCGGCGACGGAATACCCGCTTCAATAAACCCCAACATCTTCACCTCCCCCAGTAGTGTCGTCGGCATGAGACGTCCGAGGTAATCTTTTGTCACCGCGCCCGCTTCCACAAGCTTCTCAACGACCTTGAAAACGGCGTTCTTTGATTTAAAACCGAAAAGCTTGGCCATCTCGGCGTACGTCGGCATCCGTCTGTTCTTTTCGTAAAACGAATTCAGTTTTTGTGTGTATTCCGTAAGCATTAGAAAAGCGCCATAACAGACGAGAGTCGTTTAAAGAGAGACGGTCGTCGGTTGCGTCGTGCCCATTGTATCAGCTCTTTGTGACGCCGCGCCTCCGTGCGGTATGAAATTCCTTGAATGATTTTTTCATCAATAACCCAATTAAGGTTTTCTATCTCTTTGTCTATATATTGGATGTAGTCCTGGTACTTCATATGAATAGTTGTTAAAACGTATAACCTCTTTTGTTGGTTATAAGTATAGGTGAACGCTCGTTCACCTGTCAACTATTCCCTGTGGAAAACTCTACGTTCGCCTATTCCTCTCAAAAGCACGTGAAAATCCCGTTGGATTTTCACTCCGTCTGGCGCCGTCGCACCTCCCGAGGCTTTCTCGTAGAAATAGGCTCACTCCGTACCCGAACTTTTGTTTCCACAAAAGTTCGGTGTTATTACAAAAATAGGGCGCGAACAAAAAGGCCGAGGCGCGTGATAACGACAAAACCAATTCCCCACGCAAACGGCAGCCAGTATGGGATGCCAAATAAAGATGCACGTGACCACTTCTGTTGAGACCCAAGTTTTCGTAGTCCAATTTCAATCAAAAGACCAAATAAAAGACCGAGTAGAAAAAGCGCTATTTCACCCACGTTGTAGTGTAGTGCAAAAATACCTCCACCGAGAAGTATTACGGTGAGTGTAAGTGCTTTTTCACTTGTGTGCCCAGCTGCCTGTACAACAAAAAAGAGGACGAACCCGATAAGCGGTATCACAACATCTGAAAAAAGAATTATATCCATATTTAATTCTGACGGGTTTGAAATATACACTCCTACCACGGCAAACGTTCGTCACAAAACCAAAACCCGCCCGTGTCGCGCTGTGAAACCGCAACGGCGTATATACCCTCTGCCGCCTCTGTCGGCGTAAGATCGGCTTCGTCCCCTCCTATGTCGGTCTTCACCCACCCGGGATGCACTGACGACACAGAGACGCCCGCATCTTGAAGGCGCAGTGCGAGTGTGCGTGTATACATGTTGAGTGCCGCTTTTGAAATTTTGTATGCCGGATAGTGAAGCGGTTCGTGACTTGCGCTCGGAAACTCCGCTCGCTGCAAAGACCCTGCCGTCGAAGAAATATTAACGATGTGCCCGCCCGTGTTCATAAGCGGAAGTACGTGTTCCGTAAAATCAATCGTCCCGATGAGATTTACTTCCAGCGTCTTCCGCAATTTATCAACCACCACAACCGTCTCGTCTTCGTCAAAAAGCCCGCCCGCGTTGTTCACCAGAATATCTATTTTCTTTCCGGTTTCTCCGATTGCGCGTACGCACTCAGTAATACTCTCGGGTGATGAAAGATCTAATGTGAATGTCTGAAGATGTTCCGCATCCCAAGCGCTTCCTGCGTATACGGTGCCCAGCACATCAAACCCCTCCGCGAGAAATTTTTCTGCGAGCGCTTTTCCTATTCCCTTTCCGATTCCCGTGATGAGAACTGTTTTCATACTGGTTGAGTTTTGGATGTCTATACCGTCTGTTGAGGACCGATCGGGGTCTCCTCTTCCTTTTTCTTTGAAACTCCGAGAACTGAGATAAAAAGAACAACGAGCACTGCTCCTGCAAGTCCGATACCGACCCATGGAAACCACGCATACTTTTCAGTCAATCTGCTCTCTTCGGCGTCACATGCGTCGCCGATTCCGTCACCATCCGTGTCATCTTGCAGCCTGTTCGGAACCTCCGGACAATTGTCTCTGTCGCCCTCAACTCCGTCGCGATCGAAATCATCACACACGTCTCCGCGCCCGTTTCCGTCAATGTCGATCTGGTCGGTATTTGCGACGGTTGTGCAGTTGTCCAACATGTCAATCACCCCATCACCGTCAACGTCCGCCGGAATGAACCACGGATTGGCCGTCGTCAGTACGCTCATTTGATACACACCCTGATTGTCCTGCAAGTTAGGGGTCTCCGGTGTCGGCACATACACATTGCTGTCCGGGTCAAAATAAATTTCATACGTCATTCCAGACTGCGCCAAGAAACGAAGATACTTTTTTTGTATACGCACACCGTCTTCCTGCGGCAGTACAAGCTCGGAAATGCGGAGCGGTTGGCTATACGTAAGTGTAATCGTCCATCGATCAGATGTTGTTTTCGGAAATACCACACTTGTCTGTTTCATCGGAATCGGCGCGAGAACCGTCTGATCCACTCCGTTCACGACGGCGGAAACACCGATACTCGTCGGAAGCGCTACATGATTTTCAAGTCTCAGCGCGAGAGAAGAAAGCGTGAACGGTTGAGTTCCCACCACCGAAATAACAGCCGTCCCTTGCCCGTCTTCCGGAAGAGTGAATTCGGAGGATGACCGGTTGTCCATATCGATCATCTTGTCCGGACGGGCCGTACCTTGTGTACTGATGGTAATCGGAATGTTTTGTGCAGTTGATGCGTCCGTAAACATACTTCCCACGAACGCACGGGTCGTCGTATCAATAACGACAAACGTGTACCTCTCGGCATCATCTGCATCAAACGAGACCTCAATAACCTGAGGAACCGGGGATACGGGCGCAACAACCGTTTTCATTTGTCGAAACGGTGCAATATTCCCCACCCACGCAGGCTGTGCTGTTTCCGCCACCGCATACGCCGTACTGAAGAGAGCGAAGAAAAAAGCCGCCGCAAAAAGTATTTTTTTCATACAGATTATAGTGTTTGTGACGGAAGACTCACGGGTTCCTTTTTCTTCCCGAAAAAGGCCGTCCCCATAAGCAGTATTCCGATAATGAAGAATGTCGCGATTCTTCCTGTTAATTCCATTTGCCAAACATCAACAACAAGCAACCGACCGACAACGAAAGCGAGCAGTGCCCCTCCGTACGCGCGAAGTCCCCGCCGCTCACCACGAGCCCCGATGAAGTAACACACTAAACCGATGAGTGTGTACGTGATGAGTGCGGTCATTGTCGCAAGATCTTCCGCATAGGCAAACAAAGAGTGGAGCGAAAACCAGAGGAGGACGTACGCATACACGGAACTCAGCACGATAAGAACGGAATCAATCTGGGACGGCTGTTTCTCACCCTGAGACATGCGTCGTACCAAAAAGACAAGGAACAAACCGGCGGCAAGCGTAGCGAGCACAAAGAAATCTTTGTTGAAAACGCTTTCGTCCCATGCGCCTGACATAAAACTCGGCAACGACAGGAAGATGGGAACAGCGAACAACAACAGTAAGTTTTCAACTTTTTGGCGATTATCCACCAGTACATGCGCCACGAGGTACAGCGCCGTAACTTCAATTGCAAAGGCGATGGTGAGCGCTGCACCGCTGAGTTCTGCAGCCGTAGCCGCACCGAGCATCATGACCGATACCCCTGAGTACACGTAAAACGGTCGGGTGTCACCTGTTCTTTTCACCACAAGAAATGCCCCGACCAAAAAGACAACCATCCACGCGATAATAATGAGGCTCTGCCACTGCGGTTCCGCAACGCTCATAATCCACCAAAGAAGCAGGAGCCCGCTTCCTCCGACGGTAACGATATCCGCACTTATGTCGTCTGTTTTCGCCCGCACGATTCCAGCCGTTGTGAATACAAAGAAAAGCGCCGCGAATACATACATGAGCAACAGAAGCACGGGGCGATTTGCGGAGAGTACACCGAAAAGAATCGGCGCGCTGTACAGTGCAACAATCACCACGGCCGCGGTAGTCAGAGCACGCCACCCGCGCACCGCAACAATCCAGAGTGTTCCAATGACAACAACTAAGAGGTATGTGAACAGCCCGACTTGGTCAGTCTTCGGAGCTGCAGTGAGAAGCGGGGCAAGTGAGGCAAGAATAAGTCCAAGCAACGCAACCCAACGCACCCTGTACATCACACTTGCAAGCCCGACAAACACCGTCGTTCCGAACATAACCGCGAGAGCGGAAATCGGTGTAAAGAAGTCGTATGCTTCACGCCCTGCGAACACGGTCAGGAGAACCGTCGTTGCGCCGACAATGACAAAGATACCACCCTGGTGCATGTGACTGCGCATGCGATACCACCCGAACACGAGAATGAGAAGCCCTGCGGTGATACCGAGCGTAATCCTTCCGAACGGACCAATCCAGTTATTGAGAAACGCGTACGTGGTAAGCCATCCGAATCCGATAAGCAGAAGGAGTGCGCCCAACTTGAGCAGCCAATCTTCCTTGAACCATGCGACAAAACGGTCACCCGCGCTCGGACCAACAGACACAACAGGAGTCGGTGCCGGCTGTTGTCCGGCAGTCTGCGAAGGCACCGGTGAGGCGTACATCGGCGGTGGTGGAGCTGACGGCTGAATAGCACCGGTCCCTTTTAATAACCCCTCTACTGTGTTAACCCGAGAATTAAGACGTACTACTAAAATAAACAAAACGACGATGAGTATATATGACATATACCCAAAATTGTATCATCCGTAACGAAACAAAACACCCGATATGTGTGTAGGGTGTTTTGTCGCCGGTACGCCGAGCAAAGATATTCGGACGAGGTTTTAGTGATAGTCCTGCTTTGAGTTCTTGATTTTGTATACTTTGGCCAATGCTTCTTCTGCGGTGCATTCACCATTTCGAAATTGTTCGATGATTCTATCTATCTCCGGAATTTCACTATCGTTTGCACCCATGCGGTACACATCTTGACGCAATGCACCAAGTTCATTAAGTACCTCCTTTTTTGTCTTTTCAAATACAACCACCTCAGGAATTGAGGTATCTGTATGTGATTGTGGTAATTCCATGTGTTCCATAGCAAAAGTATACCAAAAGGTATTTTGTTTTCTCTGTATGACGGGTCACTTAAAAAATTGCTTTATGAGAGCCGCGTGTGTTTCATAGTCCGCCGAGCAATGGATATCTCCGTTATCATCGTGAAAATAGTAATAGCAATCGGTCTTTAAAGGATTCAGTGCCGCTACCACGGCTGCCACAGACGGGTTGGCGATCGGGGTTGGCGGCAAACCCTTATACTTATACGTGTTATACGGAGATTCTATGAACTTATCCCTTGAAAGAACTTTCGGCCACCACAAACCATTCTGCAGTTTTGAAGCCTTTACATACTGCAGGGTCGCATCAAGTTGCAGTTTTTGTCCTGCAAAAATACGATTCCAAATAATGCCGGACACAAGCCGCATATCGCGAGTGCCGATGGTTTCCTTTTGAATGAGCGACGCAATCGTCAGTGTTGTCGTGAGGGGCACAATCTTTTCAGTCGTTGTGCCATACCGAGATGAGATATTTTCTTTAAATCTCTCATCTATAGCAGTTTTTACTTCACGAGGCGTGGCGTCCGTATCCACAACATACATTCCCGGGAACAAAAATCCTTCGTCTGCATTTAGAAACTCTTTTTTTTCTTCAACACTCCACGCAAGCACCCTTGCAAACGCACCGCCGATTTCTTCTTTTCGTGCCCCGGGAGCTATGGTTACAACCCGCGATTGACGCGCAAGCGCCAAACCATGCTCTGCGGCAATATTTGAAAAAGACGCCAAGAATGACGAAAAAAGAATTCCGAGTTTTGAAAAAGCCACACCTACACTCGCCTGCAGGGGCGATGCGTCACTTTGTAGATACGCTTCTACTTCCTCATCATCAATAATTGTCTTCGTCTGCGGATTAACGGTTACCGGAAATTCCGTACTAAAAGACGGTCTGCGATTCTCGAGAAGTTGCACATACCCCACAAACAGCGTCGGTGTAGCAACTAGAACTACCGCAAAACAGAAAAGGCAGATTTGTAGCAGGCGATATTTCTTATTAGGTGTACCGTTCATCACTGGGCAGTATATCGGAAATAGCTCCCGTAGTAAAAATACACGGCCTGCTCATATATTGAGACTTCTTAACGAGGGGTGCTTTTTTATACCAATAGTCACTCCTGCAGGTGTGTTACTCTGCCAACACCTCTAGCGCTCGCGAAAGATGGGCGAATCGATCATCTGTTTTTCCCAACAAAAAATACATTCCCTCATACGGTAGTCGATTAGACACCTGGCCACTTGATTGGGTGGTGACATCAAAAACAGTTCCGCTCAACCTTAGCGTGTCCGTTGTGTAGTTCAAATCGAGCACAGACCCGTCAAGAACAATGGAAACATTTTCTTTAATAAGAGGGGTCTTCCCTTTTATTTCGTTTAATAACCCCTGAATTTCCATCCGTGTAATCTGCTTTACTTGTTTAGTTTTTTCATTAAGAAGGTGCGCGGTCGGAACTCCTGTTTTTTTTATGAACGCCGGAACACTAGTCTGTCCGTTTGTGGAAACTTCTAAAACCGGGTACACAAGAAATAGGAGGTTGTCTTCATCAATAAAACCGATCGGGGAAAGGTAGTGTCCGTCGGGTGCTTCATATAACTCTTCTTCCTCCCCGGACTCGGAGAGCCCTATAATTTTGTTACTCACCATACCGGCGCACATTCCGTCACTGGAGTATTGTGACCCGTCTGCCACCACAAAAGTTCTGTAACCCGTGTCGTCATAATCAACAAAGGAATCCAGATACTTTGTATATGCATATGTGCCACCGGAAGAATTCGCAATTTCGAATTTATTTTTTACGATATCAAAATGTCCAATATGCGGATAATACCCGCAATCTTTTCCGGCCGCCGACCCGTATGTAAGCTCGTTGTTGTTTATCCAAAACGTCGGAAACAAAGCGTCATTTGGTGTCGGTACGCTTATAACCGTGTGATGCTCTAAATCAAAAATGATACTTTGATTGTCCAAGGTGTGCCCCGTAAGAACACTCCGGTCACCTTCTTTCCAAAAAGAGACAGCCACTTTTTTCCGGTCCGGAGATTCAAGAAAACGAAATTCACCCCACGGGCCGTATACTTGAGAGAAAATATTTTTTATATCTTGACCGTCAATTTGGTATATCGTCAGGTTGTCACTCTCGCGCTCACCGACAAAAAAGACGTTATGTTGCATATCCAGAAACAATACTCCCGGGTTGTTTTCTGTCTGGTTATTTTCTAAATAGTTAGTAACAAAATCAGGTAACTCCTTTTCGGTGTAAATGACACTGGGTATATCCCCGTCATATTTTTGAATTACGAAAAAAGAGGCACCTCGGGTGTCGTATAGACGTGCCTTATATCCGACGCGCGGGGCAAATTCCCGATCCGGCCTTTTATATACCCACCCAACACGTGTTCCTTCTCCCAGAACATCCTCGAGTACATCAGCTACGGAAAAAATTCCTGAGGGTAGTTGAATCTGATATAGATCCCCCGATGCGCCGACAGTGGCACTGAGACCGGGAAGAAGAGTCACGTCTTCTTTAATAAAGACTCCGAGTTGTCCTGTAAGTTCTTGTATTTTTTCAAGAACGGTTTTTTTGTCCTTGTTTGGAGTAATAAGGTAATCCAGACGCACCTGGTGGTACTCCTCATTTATATATGCCAAAGCATAGTCAAACGGGTCATGTGGCCCCACAAAAGAATCCTGTTCTTTGACAGCATCTCCATCATTTTGAACGGTGTCTGGTTCTTGTTCGGTAACAAAAAGGTCTTCTTTTTGATAGGTTGCTATAACTATAAAAAATATTCCTCCGGCCACACAAAGTATAAAAATGGCGAGTAGTGATTTTTTAAATGAATGAGTAATCATATGTGGGCGCTTTTCTCAAGCATCAGAACCTATCTCTCATTTGGGTGACGTGGTAGAGGATGCTAAGGATATGTTTCAACGAAACGTTATATTTTTTGTCTTGCAACACCCCCAATAACCATCTCAATTTTTATATCCCACAATAGCAGAGAATCCCGCAACAGTCTTTACTACATCAACACGCTCAAAGCCGGTTTCCGCCAATAATTTTTTCATCTCGTTATACGAATAATATCTTCCTTTGGTAAAAATCGAGAGGTAGAGTGAGTGATCAACCGCCCAAACCGGCGATACTTTTTCGTCCTCCAAGTGACAGTCGTGTATAACCACGGCCCCTCCGACCTCGAGAACACCGAAGGTTTTTTTGAATAAAAATTTAATCTGCTCATCATTCCAATCGTGTATAGCATTTGAATACAGAAAAATGTCAAACCCCTTCGGAAAATCGTCCGTAAACATATCGCCTTCTATTACAGAAACGCGACTGTAACCTTTCTCTTGAATATTAACTCTTGTCTTTTCAGCCACTGCCGGCAGCTCAAAAACCACGGATTCCAAATTCTCATAGTCCTCGGTGAATTTCCCGCAATAGTCACCCAGTGAACCCCCGACATCAATGAGCCGCCTCCTTTCGCTCAAAAGTCCTTGTAACCCCGAGGAAAGAGCGTCTCTCAGATATTTGCCACGACTCATCATTCCTTGGGAAAAGACTTTCGAGATCGTTCCGTCTTTCATTTGTTGCTCCCAGTCACTTTTCATATCCCACGTGGCAGGTTCTCCGGTCTGAAGAGCAAACAATATGGAATCGCCGACCTTCTCAGGGACATTGCCGTTAAGCAACAAAACATACGGGGACAGATCGTAGGTCGAGTTTTTGAGTAAAAAATTTTTTGAAGTATCAGATAAATCAAAAATCGGAACGTCGTCTTTTTCACTCTTTGTTACATACCCTTCCTTGGTAAGGTAGTATAGTACGCACTCAAAAACCCTCTTATCAAAACCAAATTGCTCTGCGAGGTGGTCCAAATCTCCGGGGCCCACACGGTTAAATGTGTTAAAAAAATCACACCGTCCCACTAAAGTCGGGACAACGTACGGAACAATCAATCTGCTGACAACACCGAGTATTTTTTCTATTCCCGATTCCATAAGTGGGGTGACGTAGTAGAGGACGTTAGAACTGTGTTTGAGGGGAGGAATGATACTACAGTGTGGATTCCTACCCTCGCTCCAACTCTTTTTGTAATTTCAATCTAACTTTTTCAAGGATTTCTGGCGGTGTAACAAAATTGTGGTCTGTTTTGTAGTTGTGCCCCCATTTTTCATCAGTAAAAGTCATTCCCTCAAACTCTCGTGATGATGCATATCGTGGAATAAAATGTCCGTGGAGATGTCTCGTTGCGTTACCCAAAAAAGCGTAATTGAACCAATCTGATTGGAACGCTTTTTTTGTTGCCTCCCGCAAATCTTTTAGAACAAAAAATAGTTCCCTCCGTTCCTCTTCTGTGGCATCCGCCAAATCAAGAGCATCTTCCCTCTTACACCAAACAACGCAACGCCCGAGGTATCCTTGGTTTTGGTGAACTGATACGGTCCAATGTGTGTAGTCTTTGATTATAAATTTTGAAAAATCTTCCATACCGCAAGTATACCAGTTCGGGCTACGACTAGGGTACTCAAATAAACATTACTATCTAAGACCTAAAACGATGGGTGCCTACAGGGAATCGAACCCTGATTGAGAGCTCCACAAGCTCCAGTGTTA
>CAZVYH010000001.1:27743-36511 GCA_964631485.1 uncultured Candidatus Saccharibacteria bacterium | reverse complement strand
TGGGTGCCTACAGGGAATCGAACCCTGATTGAGAGCTCCACAAGCTCCAGTGTTAACCGTTACACCATAGGCACCATTTCGACTCGCCCGGGCAAGCTCTGGCTCGCTCAAAACAAGTTGTGGGGATACTGTACCAAAAAACACCCGGCAAAGCGACAGACATACTTATTTTTCAACAACTCTCTGTCCGACAGGTGAAACCGAATCAACAACGGTGAAGCGGACGCGTCCGATGACTTGTCCGCGCGAAGTTTCAACGGATACGCGCCATATTCCGGGTACAAGACTCTCCTTCATAGAATATCCTCTGTACCCTCCGTCGCTTCCTCCTGTTATCGGGAAGGCAATTTTACTCGCCGTCTTCCATGAGTACCCGTCCCGATACTGCCAGTTGTGCACGATTGCCGTCGATAGTTCCGTCGGAGCAAACACGGACGTCCACACATACACCGGCTCACCGGGCATTCTGTGATACACCTCAGACAATCGGAGTCTGTCGGCAAGCGACCGCGGCTCAATCGACAGTGTGTATGACCTATCCGAACGAAACACGCTATGTGCAACGGCGGAATCTTTGAGTGCCAACGGAACCGGCGGAATAATATTTGTCGCGTAGGCAATCATAAAGACAACCGTGATGACACCGATACTTTGTATGAGAAAGTGGCGGACTTCGTACACCTGTTCGGGCGCAAAAAACGTAAGCAGCAGCACAAAGCAATAGACCAAAATAATACTGAGAACAACACTCAATAAAAACGGGATAGCACCCATTGAGTGGAGAAACACGGGAACAATAAGAACACTGAACGAAAGAATGGCCACAAAGAAAATGCTCACACGAAACACCGTCCGTTCGTACCGAGCACGAAATGTTTCATTCCCGATGAGCATGCCGACGAGAAATAAAATGAACGGCCAACTTGCCGATAATGACGCGCTGCGAAAGTAAAATACAACAAGCGCACTAAACAAACCGCCGAACACGGCCTGCATCACAAACGGCGCGATCGCGACGGCCCAGGACAAGAGCGGGTGACCGGCGACTCGCGTTTCTCGAAGTGCAAGAATGACGATGCAAAAACCGACGATACAAAGATAGGTGAAAAGAACGAGCTGATTTGAAACAAGATCAATACGGCTCAGTGTAAGTGAGTCCATCACGAAACCGAACACAAGCGCGACCGCCGACAGCGGACGCTCGTATTGTTCAAGAAATTGTTTTGCTTTGGTATACGTTTCGCGCATACGTATAGAATACCATCGAACCCAAACTGCCGTTCTCTTCCCTGTTTTTCATCTTTAGTTTATACTGCCCGCATGCGCAGGTGGCGAAATTGGTAGACGCACTACCTTGAGGTGGTAGCGCCCGTAAGGGCTTGGAGGTTCGAGTCCTCTCCTGCGCACAACACAACGAGCCGGATGCATCGCATTCGGCGATTTTGTTTTGCCGCGGGAAGGACGAGAAAGCCGGAGGCCGACGGGCCAAGGCGGGGTCGCGGGACTTTTCAGCAGAAAAGTACCCGTGACCGAATGTCCTCTCCTGCGCACAACACAAAAAGAGAACGGCACCCAAGCGCAGGCGAGGGTGCCGTTGTCGTCGGTTATATCGACGACAACTTCATCAGGCGTCGCGAAGACCCCACGATGAGTTATTGACGCAGTCCAGCCGAATACCGACGGTGAAACGGGACCCGATGAAGAGTCTCCTGCGGTTCTTGTCCTTGTCGAACTTGATCGGAATGAGATCGTAGAAGACGGAGCCGTCATGGTGGCGCACCGCCTTCACGCGGCACACCGCCTCGGTCCCCTTCTCCTCGTAGACCACCTCATCACCGGGCACGAACATCGTTCCCACTTTGTACATGTGGTGCATAGTGACTCCTTTCGAAAGCCTGCGTGAGAAACCCTCCATGGGTTTCTCAATCTGCAGCAATACTGCTCTCAAAAAAGGGCAGGGTCAACCCCGAAAACAAAAACAGCGGCTTATGCCGCTGTTTCCTGGTTTGTTGTTTCTTCAACTGCCGGCGATTCTTCAATGATGTCTTCTTTCACTTCCTCCTTTGCCGTACCTGTTGAAATATTGACGGTATGCATTTTGCGCATCTGTCGGCGAATTTCGCGCGCCGCTTTGTCGCGGATGTGGTAGAGCTTTGCGCGGCGGGTCTTCACACGGCGGACAATTTCAATTTTATCTATTGCGGGAGAGTACAGCGGAAAAATTTTCTCAACACCGTATCCTCCGGAAACTCGGCGTACTGTAAACGTCGCTCCGGCTGTCGTGCCTCCTTTTCGGGCGAGAACGGTACCTTCAAACGCCTGAAGGCGTGTTTTTCCCTTCTCTTCAACCTTCACCCAGACACGAACGGAGTCCCCCGCGCGTAGCGGAAGTGCCTTTCGTTCGTCCATGTTTACCGGTGATATTTTTGCTGTTTTCTGTGTCATATGTATCGGCGAGGCTACACTCTAGCACGGGAAATCACCGTGCACAAGTAACCACACTTGGACCTTATATACCAAAACGAGAGTTACCGATTCCAACTACTTTCTTCCAATATTTCCAGAAAACCTTGTTCTCTCTTTTGATTTGTTCTTCAAGAGAGCGCCGTGTGAGTCCCCGGAAACCGCCAAAATAGTACCTCCAGATCTCCTTCTGCGTAGGGTGCGTAAGTAAAAATTGAACGTTAATCCAGTGAAATTTTTCAATGAAAACTAGAACAGTTTGATTCTTATTTTCAACTTTTTTCAGGATGGCTTCGATAGAGCGCGCCATCACAACTTCCCTGATGTATATTCTTACCCACCACAGCAGATGCGCCCCCCTCCTTTCAGGCCTTGCTTTGTGTGTTTCTGGATTAAAACCTTCCCTTAACAAATCAGAAGGAGCATCGACGTCAAACAAAAGAATCTGATGCCCGGTTTTCCAGAGTGAAAAAATATTTCGATATGTATAGACATCAGAGAGGACCCAGGGAGTCACCTTCGCTATTGAGCGAAGATTTTTTTCAATATTTTTGAGTTCTTTAAGTGGCTTCTTCTCAGGCCTGTACCGGTTGAACCTCGAACCCGGTCTTCCAAGATGTGCCGGGGATTCCCACAAAATAATATCCGGACGGTGTTTCAAAACCGCATTCGCTTGGCGTAAATCAACCCCCCTTCCCTCACGGCAACCAAATTGTAATACTTTCATCGTGTTTGTTATTTCTCCTCTTTTTTCAGCGCTTTCTCGGCGTGCACAAAATCCGGAGGCAACGGCGCCTCAACAGTTATCACTTTCCCCGACGGGAGCATGAGGGAGAGCGAACACGCGTGAAGCGCAAGACGCTCAAAACCGAGTGCCCTCTCTTGTTTCGGCGCATAGAGACGATCACATACTACAGGATGATTTATTGCCTTGAGGTGCACACGAATTTGGTGTGTACGACCCGTCTTTGGTCGCAATTCAAGATAGGTGTGGTCTGTTCCCCGCTCAAGAACGTTGTACTGTGTTATCGCGTCACGCATAACACCGCGAGCACCGCGTTGTGCCGACCACAAACGCGGATCTGTTCTGCTTTTCCCGATGGGACGATTGATAACGTCCGCATCTTTCTTCACAACACCGTACACAAATGCACGATAGATTTTTGTAGCCTCTCGCTCCTGAAACACGCACTTCAGATGCACGAATGCATCCTCTGTTTTTGCAATGACCAGCACGCCTGACGTTTCCGTATCAAGACGATGCACAATGCCGGGACGATCGGCCATCAGACCGTTGCTGAGCATTTGCGGCTCACCGACTGTCGCGCTGTCGGGATACTGTTCAATCACCCAGTCGGTAAGTGTTTGGCCTTTTGAGTAGCCGTCTTCGTGCACCATAACACCGGAGGGTTTGTTCACAAACACCACGTCATCGTCTTCGTAGAGAATAGGAATTTTCATATAAGGATGTAGAGCATTATACAATAGAAAAGTCCGTGTATTTTTCCGTCGGCTCTCGCCATACCACTTGTACGTCGCGCACCCGCGCAAGAAACGGGCCCTTGTATAGGTGCTGAACAAGCTTTTCAAGGTTCTCTTTACTGCCTTGGGCTACAACTTTCAGCTCCCCAACGCCCTGGTTTTGCACAAAACCCTGAAGCCAGAGAGAGCGTGCATGTCGCGAAACGAATTCGCGAAACCCGACGTTCTGAACCTTCCCTGTGACAATACCTTCTATCTCCTGCATACCTCTATTGTGGATGTTGAATGTCAAATGTAAATAAGGTATCGTGTATCGGAAAAACCGCGTAGTATGGTAGTTATAGGGGGCGCTTAGCTCAGTTGGTAGAGCAACTCGTTTACACCGAGAAGGTCGGGGGTTCGAATCCCTCAGCGCCCACAGCAAGAGGATCTGCACCTGACATTCCTCCCGTAGTTCAATGGATAGAACAGGAGACTTCTAAGCTCTTGATGGGGGTTCGATTCCCTCCGGGAGGACATGAAATCGAAAGCCGGAGCGCGACGGCGCGACCCAGTAGGTCAATGTACTCATTGAGGCGGGCGATCAGTAGATTGTGCCGAGGGAGGCTTCGCGGAGATTTTCAGTAGAAAATCATCCGTGACCGATTCCCTCCGGGAGGACACGCTATAGAAATAGGAGGTAGGAGGTAAAAATAAAAACTATCTCGGCTCGGGAATAGAAACACCGTTTATTTTTCTGTACTGAAACTCAACAACCCGGCGCGAAAACGCTTGGAGTGCCTCCGACACGGTTGACCTGTCGACATCTTCTGTTGTCGCAACCACACCGGACGAACCGATCGGTTGATTGGTATCTTTCACACGAAGGAAAAAGACAATTGAAAGAGCGATCCCGACAACATTCACAACAACCACACACACCAGAAGACTGACCCACACACCGGAGGTTGTTTGGGGGACAAAAAAAGTACGCATGCCTCTTTTTACGTGTATCCCGATTGTTTTGAGAGAAGTCATAAATTATTTTTTCAATGCTATCGACAACGATGCCCGAACCACCCAGAGAGAACTATTCTCAGACCCTTCGGAGCCTTCCGGTGTGTCTGATGTATCAAGCGTCACATGATTCATTTTCGCATGGTACGGAAGCGCATCTAGAAGCCCCACAAGATGCGTCATCTCCTTCCACGACCCCTCCGAAAGAAGACTGACCGTAAACATTCCTTCGCGTGTTTCAGGATCTTCTCCATCAACTTGAACCTGCAACACAGAAACCGGCGCGCCGATAACCGACCCCAACCCCTCTATATCTTCAATAATTGAAATGACATCGTCCGGTGTTTTAAAAAGAGTTTTAACGACCTTGCGTTCTTCTTTAAATGAAGCAAGAACGCCCGCCGTGTCACGAACACGCCGTTCGCGCTCCACCTGCACAAGCAATTCCTCCCGCATGAACGTGATCTGATCGTGGTATTGATTGGTACGGATAAGGGCCCACACATATGCTCCGGCAAGTGCGGCGGCAAAAAGGGCCAGTATATAAATCACATAATGTCGTTTTGTCTTTTCAGTTTTTTTCTTCATAGCGCTGTTGCCTGAGATGAAGTCCCCTGCTCTTGGATACCTTCGGACGACGTGCCGATATTCTCCTCGGGTAGCTGTGTCCGTGTCGTTGTTGCTTCTGTATACTCGACGATTTGTTCACCGACGTCCAACACAAGCGTCACATCAAAATCTATATCAGTGCTCTTTGCCAAGCTCGAAACCGGCACATCAACATGTGTAAACAAGGGCGACAGACGTAACGCATCCCCGAGTGAAATCAATGCATTCCGCGTCTGCGCTCTTCCTTTCAGGATCACCGAAATTTCCTCACCCTGAGCACTGTATACAATCTGTTGAACGGAAATACCGTCAGGAATACGCGGCATGACATCCTCAAGAATTGACGTGAGAGACCTCTGAGACAACACGTCTTTCAGAAGCCCTGCCCTCTCTTGTAAATCAGTGAGTGCCTCCGTCCCGCTTTGGCGACGCTGCAAGTCAACTAATGTTTTCGTTGCTGCAAGCTGTTCCGTATATCCGTCAACCGCGAACCACGCAACCATAAATGAAGGCGCAAGGAAAAGAGACAAAAGAACAAAAGAAAAGACGGAAAACAACAAAACCACCAGGAGGATTCTTCTGCGACGCTCCCATGCAACCGTCTGTTGATTTTGTATAGGAAGCAAATTAACCACAGTAGTATTGTAACTCACGAAACTCCTTTATTCGTGTTCGTGGAGTGCAAGCCCGACAGCAGATGCGTACCCGAGAGATTCGTTGAACGGCATGTCGGGAACATACCCGTCAAGCGAAAAAGCGTTTACCCACACATTTCCGACTTCCACGGGAACATGTAACGATCCGGATAAATATTCCGACAAACCTCTTGTGTTTGCATTTCCTCCTGAAAGAAACACTTTCTCCACCGGTGTCTGGACGGTTTCAGCTCCTTTTGTGTCCGTATGTGTCTGCCAATACACAATGTACCGGTCAAGTTCCGTCGCTAGGTTTTTTGAAAAAGACTCAAATCCTTCCCGAATAATCTTGTTTCCGCCGACACGAAGTCCCTCCTCGTTTTTCATGCGCACCATATCCTCCTCTGAAATATCCGGAAGAACCGAAAGGATGACGTTATCAACACTGTCTCCGCCGATATCTATTGTTGCTGTAAAACGAACCGCTTGTCCCCGTACAATAGAGATACCTGATCGTGTTTTTCCGACATCAACGACCATGCACGTCCCCATGTACCCTCTCGGCACAACTGCACGCGCAATTGCTTGTGCCTCTATTTCAAGCGACAACGGTTCAAGTCCTGCGGCTATAAAAAGATCCGTGTACTCCTGCGCAACCGTCTGAGGATAGGCGGAAACCGATACGAGCCGCTGCCCGCCAAACGTAGGTACGCCGCGAACGACGTCAAAATCAAAAACTGCCTCGTTCGCCGCAACCGGTACGTTTTCGGCCAGTTTAAATTCGAGCACTTCACGCACCTCCTTGTTGCTGATGCCTGACGGGACATACGCCGGAAAAATGTACCCCTCTTCTTCAGGTAAGGACGCGCGCACAAAATGGAGTTTGTGCTGTTCGCGAAACAAAGAGAGAACCTCGATGAGCTTTTTTTTATCAACCACTTTTCCCTCAACGACAACTCCCTCCGGAATTTTCATTGACCCGTACCCGCTTAAACGCCGTCCGTGTATACGGTTTCGTGAAAAAGTAACATACTTCACGGAGTGATCCGACACATCAATACCTGCGGCCGGTGTTGTGAGATACGCCGGTGTCGGAAACACTGAAAGAACTCGTGACGTGAGTGTCATGCTCTAATATTAACCCAAACGAGCTCCTGGTGATATGTCGGGGTCGGGGACAATGAAAGAAAACTTCCGTTCTTCACCCTCCCCCACAGATGCCGCAAATAACATCCCGTTGCTTTCCAGGCCTTTTATCATTCGCGGTTCAAGGTTTACCACAAAAGCTGTTTTCTTTCCCACAAGTGTCTGCATATCAGGAACGTACTGTTTAATTCCGGAAATAATCTGCCGTGGCGTCTCTTCACCGAAATCAACGGAAAGTTTGAGTAGTTTATCCGTGTCAGGAACCTCTTCGACAGAAAGAATCTGTCCGATGCGAATGTCTGCTTCGTGCAGCTGATCAATGGAAATCATATAGGTAGAGTATACGCTCGAAATCTAAAGTTCAAAATCCAGAAAACGTTGCTCTTTGTTATTTTCCTTGTCGTTTTCTGTCTAAAAATCTTTGCAAAATAATCGCAGCAGCCGATGCGTCAATCATGTTATTTGTTCCCGTAAATCGTGTCGCCTCTTGGGAAGAGAACCATTCGTGTTCAAACACCACCGGTACATTTGTTTTTCCTTCAAGCTCCTTTTTAAATTCCTGAATATCAACCATAACTGCGTTGTCATTTCCTTGTGTGTCTGTCGAATACCCGAGTACAATAATGTTTACCTTTTCTTTTTGCACAATCGCAACAATATCAGATACGAGCGCCCGGGAGTTTTGTAAAACTTCCCGCGGGAACGCGAGTGTTTCGCTTGTGTCCGAAAGCGCAACACCGACGCGTTTTGTACCGTAATCAATACCGAGAATCATGTGTTTTCTATATCCGCCGCCTCTATGGTAAGAAGTTCGATAACTTTTTTTGCTGCATCCTCGTAGCCTTGGGGTGTTCCCAAGCGGGCAAGCTCTCGTATGCTCTCACCGTCAGGTGTATCCGCATCAATAATATTGCTTATACGCTCAAGGTTATTTTCGGCCCACTCATACGCTCTGTTTGAGTCGGAAACACCACCCTCCCCAAGAGAGAGCTGGATGATGCGACGCTGAAGCGGGTTCCTGTGTTCGAGTTCAAGCCGGGTTTTATTTTTTTCCTGCGCCGGAGATGTTTCCGGTGTAGTGTTTTCAAAACGTTCCATAGTACATACTCAATCCCACATTCCTCTGATTTATTTTCTATTTGAACAAGTCGGAGAATTTTCTTTTTGCGACCACAAAGAGATAGATAATCTCCAGAATACCTGCCGTATTAACTGTCAGCATGATGACAAACCACCACACTTCCCTGCGTTGCGCCGAGTGCCAGAGCGCAAGCCCCTTCCAGAACACCGTCCACACCAGAAACAGAACCAGCCATAACCCAAAACCCCCAAACATATCGTACCCGTTAAGTCCCATGAAATTCATAGAATACAAATAACTAATAAGACCCCAAACAAAATCTGCCTGTTTTATTCGTGTGCCCCCGGTAGGAATCG
>CAZVYH010000001.1:0-27643 GCA_964631485.1 uncultured Candidatus Saccharibacteria bacterium | reverse complement strand
ATAAGACCCCAAACAAAATCTGCCTGTTTTATTCGTGTGCCCCCGGTAGGAATCGGTCACGAATCACTAGGTATTTTACTTCACTTTGTTCGTAAAATCCCAAGTGTTCTCGACCCCGCCTCCCCTTCGGCTCGCCTTGCTCGCTCAGGGTCCGGCCTTCGATTCCCACCGGCGATGTAGTGACCTGCTCTATACTGTGCCCCCGGTAGGAATCGAACCTACATCAGCAGCTCCGCAAGCTGCCGTCCTATCCGTTGAACGACGGGAGCGGTCAGGCACACTCTAGCAAACTTGGACGCGCCGTGCTACTAGAAACCGAAGAGTTCGACAATACGATCTGAGATTGTTATGTGTACCTCCTCTTCATCAAGATACTCGAGAAGCGTGTCGCGCACGTCTTCCGCGGGAACACCGGCAATGGGAATAATGATGTGCGGCATCAGTAATTTTTGTGATTTTAGAAAAACTTTGTTCGGAAGTGTTTTCTCATCCACCCAAAAAGAGTCAAGGGTCTGGTACGGGAAAAGGGTATCGTCAACGCGTACACCTCTATCTTGGATGTCGCACCTGATTATTCGGGGATGACGAATCGCATGCAGACCAAGTGCTACAGCCCCGACACCGATAACAAGCCCAAAAAGAAAATTTCCGAGAAATATTGCAAGAATAACACCTGCGATAGCAATAATTCCGAGACCCCAGAACCAATCTGAGCTTCTCGGTTTATGTTCGTACTCGTGAGTCTCCCACGTAAGGTGTGTTTGCATAGCTATAGCGTATCACATTCATACCTTGCTCAAACAGTGCTTTGTTAGTATCTTCTTGGTACTGGTAGGGTGGCGGAGCGGAAGAAATTCAAACTGCTTTGGATTTCTTCCGACCGAAGGGAGGTGGAAGACCCGACGACGCCCTACCGGAAAACGATTCGACGTATATCGTTGGTAGGGTGGCGGAGTGGTCTAACGCACCTGTCTTGAAAACAGGAGTCCCTTTACGGGGACCGTGAGTTCGAATCTCACCCCTACCGCAATGACCTTGCGTAGAACGACACTGGAGGACATCGGCTTCAATCCCTTCTTTGACCGAGAACGAGAACTACTCCGCGCAACGCGCGACGACGTTGCACGCGTCACCGCCGAACACAGGGAACTCTATGAGGTCCGAGACACCACCGGCGAATACCTCGCCAAGGTTACGGGGAAACGAATGTTTGATGCGCAGACAAGAAACGATTACCCGGCGGTCGGTGACTGGGTGGCCATCCGAAAACCCGACACGGAACACGCGATAATTAGCGAAATCCTCACAAGAAAAACGGTTCTTAAGAAAAAATACAGCAACAAACACGACGCACAGATAATCGCGACCAATATTGATATTGCGTTTATAGTGGAATCCCCCGACAGGGATTACAGCCTTAACCGAATCGAACGATACCTCGTGGTTGCAAATGAAGGCGGTATTGAGCCGGTTATCGTCATAAACAAAATTGACACGCTTGAAGAAGCGGCCGCACGCCGGCTTATGGAAGAAGTACAAGAGAGATTCGGTGGTGTGCCCGTCATCACAACAAGCGCTGCCGACGGACGCGGACTCAGCGAACTAAAACAATTCGTATCGAAAGGAAAAACATGCTGTTTTCTGGGTTCCTCGGGTGTCGGAAAATCATCGCTCATAAACAAACTCATCGGAAAAGAGGAGTTGGCGACAAAAGAGATCAGCAGCGCAACCGGCAGAGGCAAGCACACGACCGTGGTGCGTGAGATGTATTTTCTTGATGAGGGCGGAATCGTTATCGATACACCGGGAACACGGGAGGTCGGTATGGCGGACACTGCAACGGGTATAGCAAATATCTTCGATGAAATTGCGCGATTTTCCGCACATTGCAAGTATACCGACTGCACGCACCTGCATGAACCCGGGTGCGCTGTTCTCAAGGCAGTTGCAGACGGTGACATTGACGATGCTCGATATCAAAATTACATCAAACTGCGAAAAGAGAATGAGTACTACGAAATGACCGACACTGAAAAAAGACAGCGCGACCGGGCATTCGGAAAATTCATGAAGAAGGCGCTAGATCAACTGAAAGATATTGACCATTAGCCAGAGAGTCACACCCGTACTTTTAGATGTGAAACGACCGCTCATTCCTGAGCGGCCTTGCGCGCGATCTGCGCGCCGAGCTGTTCGCGCATCGCGCGAACTTTGGGGTTGGGACGACCGATAAACACCTCCGCCACATTGAACCGCATCGGGGGGTTCTTCCCGCGCTGCTTCCAGACACTGAAGCGCAGATGCAGCGTCGACATCATCTTGATGGCCGTCTTGACGAACAACCACTCACACCGGTAGAGGTCCCTCTTCCCACCATCTCCACAGAGAACCTCCCTGCAGACATCTTCCGGAGAAACCTCTCTCCCGAGCGCTTCCGTTGTGTGTCCGTCCTCAGGATAGAGATACCACGTCGTGTTGTTCATCACTTTCCCCTTTCTCAAATCTGCCGAGACAATACCACCCCCACACCAAAACCACCAGCCTGTGGCCGGTGGTTGTAAACATTATTTTGCTGATTTTTTAAGGAGTTGTGCGAGCCGCGACTTCTTTCGTGAGGCCGTGTTTTTCTTGATAATTCCCTGCTTTGCCGCTTTATCAATTGCTTTGTAGGCACTCGCAAGTTTTGCCTGTGCGTCCTTCGCGTTTCCCTTTCCTGTCAGGTCGCGGATATCCTTCACCACCTCCTTCATTGCGCGCGTCCGGCGCAAATTAACAACACGCTTTCGGGCGGACGAGCGGAGTGCTTTTTTTGCTGCTTTAATTATTGGCATATGTGAAGCCAGAATAGCAGATTTTTCATAGACGTCAACCGTTTCCAAGTGCGGTATACTAAGACATACTTCTCAGTATGATTTCTCAACTTACCGGCGCCGTCACATACACAGAGCCAGGAATGCTTGTCATCCAAGCTGGTGGTGTCGGTTACACGGTTAACATTGCTAAGGACACGGCTGTGGGATGCGCGATCGGCGATACACTAACACTCTGGACACATTTGGCAGTACGGGAAACCTCCATGGAATTATTCGGTTTTGCTACCCGTGATGAATTGTCTCTTTTTGAAACACTGCTTGCCGTTCCGGGAATCGGCCCTCGCTCCGCTCTCGCAGTACTCTCCCTTGCGACCGCCGACACACTGAGGCGGGCAATTCAGGAGGAAAATATCACATACCTGACGAAAGTGTCCGGTATCGGAAAGAAAACGGCTGAACGCATTGTGGTCACGCTCAAAGATCGTCTTGATCGCCGTGGTGAGCTTAGCGGTGAACTTCGCGAAGACGCCGACGTGGTTGAGGTACTCACATCACTTGGATATTCGCAGACGGAAGCCAGAGATACGGTGAAAAAAATTGACCCGTCAAAAAACGGTACCAGCGAACGAACAAAAGAGGCACTCAAAATCCTCGGCTCACGACACTAACCATGCTTAATACCATTCTTCGTTTTATCAAGCGATTCATCCCTACAAGGCTTTTTAAAGCACTGCAACCGATGTATCACTGGAAACTCGCCTTGCTCGCGGCCATCGTGTACCGCTTCCCTTCTCGGAGCATCAATGTTGTCGCCATTACGGGCACGAAAGGAAAATCAACGACCGCGGAATTCGTCAATGCAATTCTTGAGAAAGCCGGATACACAACCGCGCTCTTAGGCACCATCCGTTTCAAAATCGGCGACACCGAAACACGTAATTTATATAAAATGACTATCCCGGGGAGATTTTTTGTACAAAGATTTCTGCGCAGGGCCGTTACTGCCGGTTGTGATTGGGCGGTTATTGAAATGACAAGTGAGGGCGCAAAACAGTTCCGCCACAAATGGATTTCTATGGACGCGCTCATTTTCACCAACCTCGCACCGGAACACCTTGAGTCACACGGCTCATTTGAAAACTACCGCGACGCAAAACTTTCAATCGCACGACAACTTGTGCGCTCTCACAAAAAAAACACGACGGTAATCGCAAATGCTGATGACCCCGAAGGACACCTTTTCTTGGAGTGCGGGGCAACGCGTGCACTCGCGTATCGTCTCAACGACGCAAAACCCTACAGCCAGCTCGGTGACGGATATGAGTTTGGGTTTTCCGGAGCGCGTATTCATCTCGCGGTCCCGGGTCTTTTTAATGTATACAACGCGCTGTCTGCGGCAACGTTTGCGCAAAGTCAAAACATTTCTATTGAAAAAATAAAAGAGGGTCTCGAAAGCGTCACTCGTATTCCTGGACGTGCGGAGTTCATTCGAGAGGGACAAGCCTTTGATGTTGTGGTTGATTATGCACACACACCTGATTCGCTCAAAAGCGTCTACGAGGCCTTTTCACTCTCCCGCGTCATTGGTGTGCTCGGTAACACCGGCGGCGGACGCGACACGTGGAAACGCCCCGAAATGGCGCACCTTGCGGAAGTCTCATGTGAACACGTCATCCTCACCAACGAGGATCCGTACGATGAGGACCCGAAAAAAATTCTTGATGAAATGGCGGCGGGAATTAAAGACACAACCAAGCTTTCTATTATTCTTGATAGACGCGAGGCGTTGCGCGAGGCGTTGCGGCGAGCGCAGCAGATGTCATCCGCGAACCCGCGGGAACGCGTCGCTGTGCTTATCACAGGAAAAGGCACCGACCCCTACATCATGGGGCCAAACGGAAGCAAGACACCGTGGGACGACGCAGAGGTTGTGCGGGAAGAGTTGAAGCGTCTACAATAGATATATGCTTGATGTCATAAAGTTTGTTTTCTTCATTGTCGCAGCCATCTTTTTTGTATCGTATGTCCAGGAGAATTCGAGTATTCTAAACAGCACCTCTTCCTACGGTGTTTCAGGAAACGGGGGTACTGCGGCTTATACGAGGTCGTATGATAGCAACGCGGACGGAACCATCACCGACACCGAATACCGACAAGGTGAGTTGGACCGCATACAAAACGAAGTTACCCAAATAGCAAAAGCCGTGCAAAAAGCCCTTGATGAGCAGAACCGCTCCGTGTATTACGACAAAATCACGCTGGGATACGGCAATGTGTATACCGAAAATTCCCGGGAAGAATTTATAACTATCGAAGCAAACTACTCAAACACGGCCCCCATCGTCATTTCCGGATGGAAACTTGAAAGCCTCCTCTCAGGCACCCGAGTTACCGTGCCGAAGGGTGTCGCCATACTCGAAGGTGATCGGCCGTGGCGAAATGAGCGGAGCGTGTTTCTTGCCGCCGGAGAAAAAGCCATCGTCAACTCACGATATGCCGTCGGTATTAATACTGGTTTTCTTGAAAATAAATGCGCCGGATATTTGGACCGCAAGTATCACTTCACCCCAAGCATTTCTCAGTCTTGTCCGCGACTTGAAGACGAAGACCTCGCATCATTTGGTATTGCCCCACGGGAATTTGATGAGGTTGAAGATTATGAGGCCTGTATGGACGCAATCGAAAGCACGTTCCGATGCGAGCGCGGTTCATATGACAGCGATGTCCCAAGAACCTGCAGAACATTCATTAACGAATACTCGACATACGAAGGATGCGTTGAACTTCACAAGACCGATGCTGATTTCTTAGGTAAAACATGGAGACTCTTTCTGGGTTCTTCGAAAGACCTCTGGCGCAGCCAACGCGAAGCAATCGCACTTATTGACGATGTGGGTAAAGTTGTTGATGTTCTTGAGTTTTAACAAACACGAAACAGAACGACACCCACCGCAACTGACACGTTGAGTGACTCCTTCGCGCCGTACATGGGAATTTCAACAACGTCATTGCACACCTCCATAACCTCCTTTGAAACACCCCCGACTTCGTTACCGAACACAAACGCCGTCGGTTTTTTCATAGAGAATTTTTTGTAATCAGTTGATTTTTTGTCTTGTTCAACAGCAACAACGTGTGCACCTTCTTTGTGCAACCGTTCGATGACATCGCGCGTCTCATCGACATGTTCCCACACAACACAATTTTGTGCCCCGAGAGCGACTTTCGCTAAATCCTTTCGAGCACGCCCGAACCGGTCAATTGGAGAGGGTGTCACACCGCAAAGATAGAGTTTAGAAACACCCGCCGCATCGCACGTACGGAAAATAGAACCGACGTTGTGGACACTGCGAATGTTGTCCAAAATTACATACACGTGCATATACCATGTGAGGCTACTGTATTTTATAAAAATTTTTCCCACAGAAAAAAATCTTGCCTGTACCAGTGATCTGAAAGGGTGGCAATCTTTTTAAATCCGTTCTTTTTAAAGAAACGTACCGCCTCTTTGTTTTCTGTCCTCGTGTCCAGCCATATCTTATGAGCGGTCCGCCGGATTTTATTTTCCAAAAAAGAGAGCAGCTCCGATGCGGTGTGTGACCGACGATATTTTTCGGATACCCCTATCCAGTCAACCCAGAATGTCCCTGCATCAAAGTGCCCGTGAAGAAACCCCACAATCTCTTTTCCATCTTTTGCCACCAGAAGAATCTGGGTTGAATCGGACAGTAGCGAGAACACCTTTGCCGGAGAATATTTTCGCATTTCGGCGTTTTGTGCAGCGCGTGAATAGTACCGGGTAGCGTCAATAACCGCTTTGATGCTTTTTGAAAACGCCGCGGCATCACGGCTCTTAAGGGTTTCGATACGCATGTCCGCCCGGTTGGATTCGAACCAACGACCCTCTGCTTAAAAGGCAGGTGCTCTACCAGGCTGAGCTACGGGCGGTGAACAGAGACACTCTACAACATAAAGTGGTTTTTTCAAATCAGAGACTGAGAACAAATTTCTCCAAGGCGATGTCGAGCGGCGGACCGTCACGGCGCGCTTCATGGTACATGGCGACAAGATCGTGCGTAAGCGCATGTACCTCTGCATGTGAAAAATGTCTCAAAGCACTCCGCGCCTTTGAAACAGAGAAGGTTTTCATACCCTCGGTGTCCCCCATTTCAACAAGCGCGAGTGTTTTAAACTGCCACCAAATAATTCCGTGTATCTCTTCGGGTGCCGCCCCTTCACGCAGAGATTGCTGTAGTAATGTCCACGCGCTCTTTTTATCCCGTCGCGCACACGCATCGGCAATAGCAAATGCATTAAATTTTTTTTCTTCTTCCTTCGGCGCATCGAATGCGTACACTTTATTTGCATACTCTTCAAGCACGTTTCGTAGAGGTGCGCCTATTTTTTCTTCCAAAATAACAAACATGTGTTCGGATACAGAAAGAGCTGGCACCAATTCAACAACAGCGGCTCTAAACGCTTCATCACCAAGAGCAAACTCGAGCACCACAATATGCTTCCCTTCAAAAAGCCCCGTACTCTCGAGAAGTTCCCGAAGTCGGTCAATTGTCGCCCCCTCATCAACTAAACGAAACACTTGTGCGTTCGGCCGTTTGTCGGACAAAGCGGAGATAATTTTGTGTGATTCCTCCCGTACTTTTTTTCTGTTTGTTCCGTGTAGAACGTAGAGCATAAACTGAAATTACAATAACGAAATAACACTATCAAAATCTGAACGGTTTTTTTATATTTGTTATTTGATATTTATTCGTTTCATCTCACTCCACCGTTTTCCTACCGAGGCCTCCACGAGGATCGGTACACTGCCGGCCTTGTCGGCAGGAAGCGCTGTTTCCATAATCTGCCGCATGGCGGGGGCAACCGTTAAAACATCTTCCTCAGCAACCTCGAATATAAGTTCGTCATGAATTTGGAGAACCAGACGGACGCGCTCTGAAAGGGCGTGTTCTGTACAGTACGCCTCGGCGGCAATCATGGCAATTTTTATGATGTCCGCAGATGTTCCTTGGATGGGTGCGTTGACTGCTTGACGTTCCGCTTCCGCGCGTAAAAACGGCAACGGAGATCTGATGGCGGCAAGTTGTCGCCGTCTACCAAAAAGTGTTTCCGTATAACCTTTTTTCCGAACATCTCCTTTTGCCTGAGCAATGTAGTCACGTAAACCGGCAAACGTCTTCTCGTACTCAGCAAGATATTTCTGTGCGTCTGTCCGTGGCATACCCGCGGTTTGCGCAAGCGCATTGGCGCCCATACCGTACAAAATGCCGAAGTTGATTACCTTTGCCGTCCGCCGCATACCGGACGTAACATCTTCGGGGGCAACATCAAATATTTCCGCTGCAACCGTTGTGTGGATGTCGCCGCCTTCATGAAACGTCTTCACCAATTTTTCATCGCGCGACATAATTGCCGCAAGACGCAATTCGATCTGTGAATAGTCAAACGCCAGGAGCGCATACCCTTTTTCCGCAACAAAAGCACCGCGAACGGCACGTCCGAGTTCTGTTTTAATCGGGATATTTTGTAAATTCGGATTTTGTGATGACAATCGTCCCGTCGTCGTCCCTGTCTGTACGAACGTTGTGTGCAGACGTCCGTCGGAACCGATGAGTGACGGAAATGCATCTATGTATGTAGAAAGTAGTTTTTGCAGTTCGCGGTACTCTAGGATTTCGTTGATAACAGGGTGAGTATCGGCGAGTTTCTGCAGTTCTGATTCGCGTGTTGAGCGCTGCCCTGTGGAAGTTTTTTTCCCGCCCTTTAAACCCATCTTCTCAAACAGCACCTCACCCAACTGGCGCGGTGAGTTGATGTTAAATTCTCCGCCCGCATGTTGGTAAATTTTTCGTGCAAGCGCATCCAACTCACTATGATAATCGCGGGAAAGTTCTTTGAGGTACTGTGTATCAATCCGAATGCCTGTTGCCGTCATTTTTTTGAGAACCGGCGTCAGAGGTTTTTCAATACGCTCTAACACGTCGGAGAGCCCTTCTGTTTTGATATCTGCAAGAATTTTTTTGTGGGCCTCAGAGAGTGACTCCGTTTTTCCGTATGCCAACAAATCTTCTTCGGATGGTGTCGTCATGTCGGAGTTCAAAAGCCATAGCCCGAGACGCGCTTCGTCTAACACATCTTCCGGGAGTGTCTCTCGCGGTATGTCCGGCGTATCTCCAAAAAGTTTTTCACTCGTACCAAACTGTTCTTTGAGGCGCGCCGAGAGCGACCTGAAACCGAGCTCCGTAAAAAGTTTCAGCACATTTGAAAAATCAACTGTCTCCCGCCACGGTTTTTTCGGCAGTAAAAAGGAGATGGGGGCGTCCCTGCGTATCGTTGCCAGCATTTTAGAAAACTCCGCATCTTCCTTGCCCTCTTTTAAGAGGGTGACCGTACGCGCGGTAACTCCCGAGGCAAGTATCTTTTTCTCATCTTTGCCAAGCGCCGTATATATGTCTTTCAGTGACCCGAATGAAGTAACGAGTGTCGTCGCGGTTTTTTCTCCAATACCCGCAATGCCCGGAATATTGTCCGACGGATCACCTCGTAATCCTTTATAGTCAGGCAGAAGTTTTGGACCGAATCCAAAACGGCTCACCACATCCTTTTCCCCGTACAAAATGGTGTCCTGCATCCCTTTGCGTAACGTAAACACGCGGACCCGCGTACCCTCAACAAGCTGCAACGTGTCCATATCACCGGAGGTGATAACAATGTCGATGTCGTCCCTTTTTTTCATTTGCTCGACTATCGTCCCAAGCACATCATCTGCCTCAAATCCTTCACACTCATACAGCGGAATAGAAAGTGCGGCGAGAATGTCGCGGCTTCTCTGTATTTGTTGTATCAAATCATCCTCTGCTTTCGCACGCGTTCCTTTGTATCCGGGAAACGCTTCGTGACGGTACGTCGGTTTCGGAAGATCATATGCGGCAACAATATAGTCGGGCTTCAGCTCCGCAATCATCTTGAGAAGCATGGCGGAGAGCCCATATAAAGCACCGGTCGGTTCTCCTGTTGCAGACGTAAAGTCGGGAAGTGCGTGGTATGCGCGGTGAATAATAGCGTGCGTATCAAGCAACACGAGGCGCTTTGTTTCTTTTTTTGTTTTCTGTTTCGGCATACTACATCGTAAACGCTCGCGTCGTTTCATCTACAAACTCACATACAACGACGTGTGCATCTTTCGGAATGCTTTCAGCAACACGTTCCGGCCACTCAACCATAACAAGTGTTTTCGGCTCAGCCAGCAACTCGCCCCACCCAAGAACATCGAGTTCATGTGCGCTCTCCATTCTGTATGCATCAATATGAACAAGAGATTCAAACACCTTCCCGCTAAGCGGATACCTCTTCTGAATAACAAAGGTGGGGCTGGTAACGTGATCCGAAACACCCAGCGCGCGTGCCACCTCTTTTACGAACGCAGTTTTCCCCGCCCCAAGATCCCCCTTCAAAACCACGAGAGTCGCTCCCTTCGCTGCAGGTCGGAGGGTGCCCAAAAAAGCCTGTGCCAGGCTCCCCACTTCTGCTAACGAACGACACTCCGTCCTATTCATATGTTCATTGTACCACCCGCACATAAAGGCACTTATTGATGAAACCCGAGTCTGTGGTATGCTCACGACCAGAAAGAAATCGCCCGGAAAGGAGTGTGAAGTGAAAAGCCCCCTCTTAAAAGAGGATCCCATCTACGCCGCCATCGGTCTGCGCTACCCCCGCGAACTACTCATCTGCATGACGCAGAAAGAGCGGGTCGCGTCCTTCCTCATTCGAGGAGCCCACATCAGCGTCGCCGGGGCATGGATGGAAGCGCTCACACACATCGAACAGGCGGCCCTCGAAGGAAGGCCGCTCCCCCCGGACGTTACTACCGTCCTCCGAATCTTTTCGGAGGTCCCCCCGGAGGCTGCTCGTTGAGCGGCCTCCTTTCACCCCACACACAAAATATTTACCGTCGCAATATAAAAACCACACAACGTGTGGTCATCATCTATTTCTCGCGCTACACTAGAGGAAATGGTTACTTTTGACGAGGAAAAACAGAATAAAAAATTTGAACAGCTGCGCGAACAAGAGGAGGAGGATGTTATGCGCATCCTCTCGGAGAAATATTCTCTTCAGTACATCGATCTCACAACGACACCGATTAATCCTGACGCGCTCATTGTTGTACCCGAGCAATCGGCGCGCGAGGGAAAACTGGCGTCGTTCGCCCTTGCGGGAAAGGTGCTGAGCGTCGCCGTGCATGCTCCTGAAGCATCCTCAACCAAAACAGTTCTTGCCGAAATCGAGAGCCGCGGATACACCCCAAGCCTCTTTTTGGCGTCAACACGCAGTCTCGAGTTTGCGTGGGACAGATATAAAGACCTCTCATATACCGCGGGAAGTAAAAAAGGAATGCTTGACGTAGGAGGAGAAGATATGACCGAGCTCGTGGCAAAAGTGCGGCACCTTGAAGATATTAAAAAGTTGTTTGAAGAAACGCTGTCTCTGCAAAAAGTGCACCGCGTCTCCCGGATTATCGAGGTGTTGCTCTCCAGCGCCCTCGCGACAAAAGCATCCGACATTCACATAGAAGCCGAAGAAACGGGGGTACGTATCCGTATGCGTCTAGATGGTGTTCTTGCAGACGTAGCAACCATCGACCACGAAACATATCGGTTGGTTCTTTCCCGCTTTAAGCTGCTCTCCAGTTTGAAACTGAACGTACAAAACGAGGCACAGGACGGACGTTTTAGTATTCATTTCAAAGAGGTTGATATCGAAATCCGAACCTCTATTCTTCCGGGACAGTACGGGGAGGCGATTGTTATGCGTATCTTGAACCCTGACGCAATCTCTGTATCCATCGAAAAACTCGGAATGCGTGATGACCTGTTCGCAATCGTAACCGCTGCGATTGAAAAACCCAACGGGCTCATCCTTACTACGGGCCCGACCGGTTCAGGAAAAACAACAACACTGTACGCATTCTTGAAAAAGGTACACACACCCGACATTAAAATCATCACTATCGAGGATCCTATCGAATACCACTTGAAAGGTGTGGTTCAGACGCAAGTGGACAGCAATCACGACTACACATTCCAGAGCGGACTACGAGCGGCACTCCGACAAGACCCGGACATCATCATGGTCGGTGAAATCCGTGATAATGAAACGGCGGAAATTGCAATTCATGCCGCGCTTACCGGTCACCTCGTGTTTTCAACACTCCACACCAACTCTGCCGCCGGCGCATTCACACGACTCATCGACGTCGGCATCAACCCGAGAATCCTGGGTTCGGCCCTGACGCTCGCGCTCGCGCAACGTCTTGTACGTCTTTTGTGTGAAAAGTGTAAAAAAGAAGTTCCGCTTGAAGGCGATGAGAGAGAAAAAGTCGAACGCGTTCTTGCCTCAATCGTTGATAAGACAAAAATTGCAGGACTTCAGCGCGAAAAAGTTTGGCACGCCAGCGAATCGGGATGTGAGGCATGCAACGGTCTCGGGTACAAGGGCCGCATGGGTCTGTATGAAGGTATTGTCGTCAATGCGGCAATCGAAGATATTGTCGAAACGTCCCCGTCGGAACGTGAGATTAGAAAAGTTGCAGACCAACAGGGGCTATTAACCATGACACAGGACGCGATCATTAAAGTGCTTGAAGGAAAGACTACCATTGAAGAAATAATGCGCGTTGTTGACTTGACCGCGGAAGTGTCTACCGTTCCTCCGGGAGAAACGCCGACAACCGATACGACCGCTGACTCGGGCATCGATACAACAACGCCCGGAATCTAAAAAGTAGACAAAATACAAAAGACCCGTTCCAACTTGGAGCGGGTCTTTCATTCTCTATAAAAAGAAGTAGTATTGGGGGTAGGTAGACTCAACAGAAGAGAAATCTCTAAGCAAAACCACATTATCGGTTAAGGAGACTGTTCGCTACCTCGATGCGAGATCGAGACAACCAACGGATCCTCACTGACTATGTGCATGTGACCATGACGTTTGCTTAGAGGTTTCTCACCTGTTTGCTATGTCGGCAAACACAATCTACAGAGCGAAACAAAAATCCCTCATCCGAGGACTTTTTGTGCGCCACCCCTATCACCACACAGTTTCTGAAAAGAACAGAAGTATCCTAGCATAACCACTTCATTATGTCAAGCCCCTCCAAAAAGCCCCTCGGAGCACCTGAAAAAGATGTCCGCGATGTGTTTTTGGATGCTTCCCTACGACCGACGCACTGGGAAGAATACATCGGCCAATCACAAACGAAGGATAATTTACACATTCTTCTTTCGGCGGCAAAAGAACGCGGACATGCCCCCGAGCACATTCTTTTTTACGGTCCTGCGGGTTTGGGAAAAACAACGCTGGCACACCTGATCGCCCACGAATTGGAGAATGCGATTAAAATTACTTCCGGACCGGCGATTGAACGTGTCGGCGATCTTGCATCTATACTCACCAACCTCACACCGAACGATATTTTATTTATTGACGAAATTCACCGGCTTAACCCGGCAATTGAGGAAGTCCTCTACCCCGCCATGGAATCGGGTCGTCTTGATATCATCATCGGCAAGGGCCCGTCGGCACGCACTGTTCAACTTGATCTCCCGCCATTTACGCTTATCGCCGCAACAACACGCATTGCGCTTCTCTCGGCGCCTCTACGCTCCCGTTTTTCCGGCGGCACCTTCCGTCTTGAGTTTTATACGGACGATGAAATTTTTTCCATCCTCAAACGCTCGGCAAAACTTCTCGGGGTTGTCGCCGATGCTCCGGCGCTCCGCGAGATTGCAAAAAGAAGCAGGTCAACCCCCCGAACAGCAAACTATCTTCTCAAGCGCGTGCGTGACTACGCACAGGTGCACAAAAAAGATGTTTCGCTACCTGTCGTGCTCGACGCACTGACACTCCTCGGAATTGATGAGCGCGGACTCACCCCGACCGACCAGAAGTTGCTCTCTTTAATTGTCACAACATTCAACGGTGGACCCGTCGGACTCTCCACGCTTGCAGCGTCCCTCTCTGAAGACCCCGCAACCATCGAAGAAGTCTACGAGCCGTATCTCATGCAACTTGGTTTTATTGAACGCTCTCCCCGCGGACGACTCATCACCGGTAAGGGACGCGCACATATCGGTTCCGGCTCCTCCGAAGAACCGACATTGCTCTAGGGGGGCACTTCGGGTATTATCCCCTCCGGAAGTACGCGCGTCTCACGACCTTTCGAAAGAGAGGTGGGGGTACCATCGCGGCCGGATCTGCCTTCTTCCTACGCCAGCCCCCTTCCGTGCCGTCAACGGACTAAGGTAACCCTACTCAAGATCAGGGTCTCCAGGAACCGGTGGTGCGGTTCCCTTACTGAATGGTCGTCGGAGTAAGTTGGTGGTAACTGAAGAGACGACCAGGCTACTTGCCGCGAAGCATTGCGGAACGGAGACGCGCGACGAGAGGTCGGGGGACACCACCCCGGCCTCGTTTTTTTTGGTATACTTTTTCATGTATGTCAGGACACAATAAATGGAGCCAAATAAAAGAGAAGAAGGGTGCGGTTGATGCAAAGCGCGGTAAACTGTTTACCAAACTGGTAAAACTCATCAAAACAGAAGCACGCATCACCAAAGGCGACCTCAACGCACCGACGCTTAGAGCGGCGATTGAGAAGGCGCGTGCGGCCAACATGCCCAAAGACAACATTGATCGGGCGGTACAGAGCGCACAGGGAACGTCAGCGGACGAAAAGGTGCTTTATGAGGCATTCGGACCGGGAGGGTGCGCTATTATTATTGAAGGTCTCACCGACAGTAAAAACAGAACGTCACAGGAAATGAAACACCTCCTTTCGGAAAACGGCCTTGCACTTGCTGCGCCCGGTTCGGCCAGCTGGGCGTTCACCAAAGAAGCCGGCGGCTGGACGCCTACAACTACGGTCCCATTGTCTGAAGAAGACGGCGCAAAACTCTCCGCACTCATTGAAGAACTTGAAGACAACGACGATGTGCAGGAGGTATACACGAACGCAGAATAGTGACAACTATCCGATGACAAAAATTTTTGCTATGTATAATTTGATATTTGGTATTGTATGAAAGTTCTCGGTATTGATCCCGGATACGACCGGCTTGGTATTGCCCTGCTTTCAGGCAACCGACAAAAACAAACGATTATTTTTTCTGAGTGTTTTGAAACAAACCCAAAAGAAACCTTTGAGGAGCGTCTGCACACGGCAATCTCACATGTGCGGGATATTTTAAAAGAACATACCCCTGACAGTGTTGCTCTTGAGACACTTTTCTTTAGCAACAATCAAAAAACGGCAATGCACGTTGCGGAGACGCGCGGAGCGCTCTTGTTTGCGATCACCGACGCACACATCCCCACGCACCAATATGCACCACAAGCAATAAAAGTTGCCGTCGCAGGAAACGGCCGCGGAAGCAAAGATGATGTCGCACACATGCTCCACAAACTTCTCTCCATACCGGAGAAAAAGATGCGTGATGACGAGTACGATGCAATTGCGGTTGCACTTACCCATCTCGTAAGCGCCACAAAATAAATTTCTGTTTTTTCCTTGAACATACGGAGCAAGTTCTGACACCCAAAAAACTCTCGGGGCCCTAAAGGACTGCGATTTCAAAACTCTTTACAAGAGCAAGGAATCGGGAGCCCGAGGAGGGTGAGAGCGAACGCATTTTTAGTAAAAAACGACGCGTGTTCTTGGGTGTCAGGACGAGTAAAGAGTTGTCCACACATTATCCACGACACAAGACGCTCCCTCTTGAACTGCCGAGTGTGATTTGGTACAACAGAGTGCGCTTCTGCACAGATGCTATTTTGCAGAACACTTATTACATAACAGTGAGCCCTATGTTTGACGCAGATGTATCTTTGTCACCACTTCTCTCGGATGATGATGACCTGCTCGCCCCGTGGGATGACACCGATGATACGGCACTTCCGGTAGAACCCGATGAAGAAGACGACCTGATTGTACCGAAGCCGGCACTCCCGCTCGGAGACGATGAGGAAGATGATGACCTCGGATTGCTCCCTGATGATTTTGAGGAAGACATGTAGTGTCTGATAACAAAACCGCCTCTTGTGAGGCGGTTTTGTTATTCTTTCTTTTTAGGAGAGCGTTTCAGGGTAATCTTCAAAAACTTTTTCTTTCCGATACGCACAATGAACGACTTTGAGATGGGCGCCTTCACTTCCTGAATTTTTTCTCCTGTTTCCGCATCGCGCAACCCGCCCCCCTCAATAAGACGGCGTATTTCTGATTTTGACGGCACCATTCCTTCTTTTACAAGGATTTCCTCGAGCGTAGCCGTACCGGCAGCCGCCGCTTCCGGAATACTTGTCGGAAGTTCTTTATTGCTGAACACTTTTACGAACTCGTTTTCGGCTTTTTGTGCCGCTTCCGCCGAGTGATACAGTGCCACAATCTCCCGCGCCAGACGCATCTTAAGTTCGCGGGGACGCCCGGCATACTCTTTGTACACGCGCATGAGTTCCTCTTTCGGAACGCGTGTGCATATTTCGAAATATTTCATCACCAATTCGTCATGGACGCGCATTGTGCCGGCGTACATAGTATTTGGGGTATCGAAAATGTTTATTGTGTTTCCGAGACTCTTGCTCATTTTTCTTCCGTCAGTTCCCGGGAGGAGCTCCATAATCATAATATCCTGCGGCTCCTGTCCGTAGTGTTGTTGCAGCACTCGCCCGGAAAGCATGTTAAAGCGCTGATCGGTTCCGCCGAGTTCGACATCGGCCTTAACGGCAACGCTGTCGTATCCTTGCATGAGAGGATATAACGTTTCGCGCAAGGACACGCGTCTCCCCGCAACGAGGCGGCGTTTGATGATATCCCGCGCAATAAAGTCCGATATAGAAAATTGGTCGGCCTGTTCACCGATTTCCGCGAACGAGAGTTTGTTGAGCCACTTTGAGTTGTGGTGTACCTCCGCGTTTGAGAGGTCAACCACTTTTTCAATTTGCTTGAGGTACGTTTTTTCGTTCGTCTTCACTTCCTTCGGAGAAAGCATCGGTCGTTCGGACTCCTTGTCGGACGTGTCCCCGATAACCCCCGTCGCGTCGCCGATGATGAGAACCGGTATGTGGCCGAGTTTTTGAAAATCCCTCAGTTTTAAAAGATTATTTGCATGACCGATATGCAAACTACTTCCGGTCGGATCTATGCCGAGCTTTATGCGGAGGCGTTTTCCTGAAAAAAGTTTCTTTTTGAGGCTTTCCGACGAAATCGTTTCGACAACCCCGCGCGACAACACCTCCTGCACTTGCTCAGGATTGCTTATAACCGTATCTTTTTTGACTTTTAACGCCATTACACAGGTAGTGTACCACGACACTCCTCGGTGCTCCATTGCGCACCTTGGGACGTTGCTCGGTGTACACAAATGACGCTATACTCACAACACGCTTGTTATGGCAAGAAAAAAACACCGCTCGTACCACACGATTATACTGCTCGTCCTCGGCCTCGGCGCACTATTCGCTGGGTCTGTCCTTTTGTGGGCCGCAACACTTCGGCTTCCTGATTTTGACGTCTTCGAAGAACGGAAGGTGGCGCAATCAACAAAGATTTATGATCGCACGGGAGAGGTTCTGCTTTATGACCTCCACGAAAACGCCCAGAGAACCGTTATTCCGTTTGATAAGATTTCCCGTCACGCAAAAAACGCCACCGTTGCTATCGAAGACGCGGAGTTTTATCAACACCACGGAATTAAGCTCAGTTCGCTGTTCCGTGCGGTCCTCGTGAATATCCTCTCTCTCCAGTACAGCCAGGGTGGTTCCACAATTACACAACAGGTAGTAAAAAACTCTCTGCTCACACAAGAAAAAAAGATTTCCAGAAAAATAAAAGAGTGGGTGCTTGCGCTCAAATTGGAACAAAACCTCTCCAAAGAGGAGATTCTCGCGCTTTACTTAAACGAAACACCGTACGGAGGAAGAATTTATGGTATTCAGGAAGCCTCTCAAGCTTTTTTCCACAAAGACGCGTCGGATCTTACTCTTGCTGAGTCGGCGTATCTCGCCGCACTCCCCCAGGCGCCTACATACTATTCTCCGTACGGAGAAAACAAAGACGCCCTTGAAGACCGTAAAAACCTTGTGCTCAGCCGCATGTTGGAGGATGAGTTTATCACGAAAGAAGAGTACGACGCCGCAAAGGTTGAAAAGATTGAATTTAAACCACGGCCGGAGAAGGGCCTGCTTGCGCCCCATTTTGTTTTTTACGTCAGACAGTACTTGGAACAAAAGTACGGACAAAACGCATTGGAAGAGGACGGTCTGCGCGTCATTACAACGTTGGATTACTCTCTCCAGGAAGCGGCGGAAAAAATCGTCAAAGAGGGCGCCCTTGAAAACGAAGAAAAGTTCGGTGCGAAGAATGCGGGACTCGTCGCTGTTGATCCGAAGACCGGACAAATTCTTGTTATGGTGGGGTCACGCGACTACTTTGATGTAGAAGTTGACGGCAGTGTAAATATTGCAACGGCGAAGCGCCAGCCGGGATCCGCATTCAAACCCTTTGTGTATGCAACCGCGTTCAAGAAAGGACTTACTCCGGAAACGGTCCTCTTTGATCTCCCGACGCAGTTCTCGACCGCGTGTCCGGTACACAGCACCGAAAGCGCGTCACCTTGTTACTACCCCGAAAACTATGACTCAAAATTCCGTGGGCCGATAAGTATCCGAAGCGCGCTTGCCCAGTCGGTAAACATCCCGGCGGTGAAGGCTCTGTACATCGCAGGAATTAGTAACGCCATCAAAACAGCTCGGGATATGGGTATTACAACACTCACGGATGCGGCACGATACGGCCTTACCCTTGTGCTTGGAGGCGGCGAAGTAACCCTTCTTGATCTCACGGGCGCATACGGCGTATTCGGAAACGAAGGTGTTCGGAACGAAACAACTGCAATCTTGAAAGTTGAGAGATCGGACGGAACTGTTCTTGAAGAGTTTACCGAGCACCCGTCCCGCGTACTTGACCAAAACATCGCCTTACAAATCTCGGATATTTTATCAGACAACGTCGCAAGAACGCCGTCCTTTGGAGCTTCCTCTGCTTTGTATTTTTCAAACGCCGATGTCGCGGTAAAAACCGGTACGACAAATGATTATCGTGATGTGTGGATTGTCGGATACACGCCGGATATTGCCGTCGGCGCATGGGGAGGAAACAATGACAACACCCCTATTGATAAAAAAGTTGCCGGTTTTGTTATCGCCCCGCTCTGGCATCGTTTTATGGATGTTGCCTTGGAAAAATTCCCCGATTCTCAGTTCCCGAAGCCAAAAGAAGTTTTCTCAGACAAACCCGTCCTCGCGGGTATTTGGCAGGGTGGAGATGCTCGTGAAATTGATTCCCGTACCGGTGAAAATGCAACCAGAAGAACACCTCAGGAGTTCCGAAAAACTGAGGTAACTCAAAATATTCACAACATTCTCTACTGGATACAAAAAGACAACCCGACCGGCCCACCTCCCACAAATCCGGCGTCAGATCCGCAGTATGCATACTGGGAATACCCGGTGCGTCTCTGGGTACAACAAAAAGGGTACCTCTCGGGAGTTACGGTTATCACCGACACACTTTTATCGTCTCCGGCCGTTTCAGAGGAATCGGATGAGGGGTATGTGACCGGGCTTAGATCCTCATACAAAAAAAGCGGCACTATTTCTTTAAAATTAGAACTTCCGTCTGTGTACATTATTTCAGAAACAGAGGTGTTTATTAACAACCAAAAAGTTTCCAATGTTGTGCGCGGTTTGTACTCACTCTCGTTTCCGGTTAACTCTGTGTCGAACCTTTCTGAAGACAACACACTTCTTATTGTTTTTCACTCGGCTGAGGGCGAGGAACTGCGTATTACAAAAAATTTCTCCGTTGAATAGATTACTGAATATCTTTTATTGTGGTCTTACCCAAAACTTCTTCAAGGCGTCGGAGGACGTCTTCTTTTTTTAAAAAAAGCATGTTTTTTAAACCGCTTTCTACGGCGCAGTATGCGACAGGGCCGATAATTTTTATATCACGATCATTTAGACGAACGTTTGTTTTTTCCTCAATAATGTCCGCCAACTTCCTCCGCACGGTTATGTCCGGCGGTGTAATGTCCCGATACCTGGATAAAAAATCAAGGATTCCTCGCATGATTATCTGTTCATCGGCATTACAATATAGATAAAGGATTGATCCCCAACGCTTCGCATTTGCGTCGGTTTTCCTACACCTGCAAATTGCAGTGTGACAGAGTCGGTCTGAACTGTTTGTAGTGCGTCGAGAATGTATGCGTAATTAAAACTCATCTGGATGTCCGGACCTGTAATTGCACAATCAAGAGAGACGCTGCTTTCTCCCGATTCCGGGTTGGTTGTTTCAACAACACACTGTTTTTTTGTGTGGTCTATGTTCACGGAAAGTTTATTGAATTGACCTGAAAAAATTCGTACGTGTTTTAGCGCATCAGCAAGATCTTGTTTAAGAAGCGTTACCTCGGTCTCAAATGTTTTTGGAATAATTTGTTTGTAGTCCGGAAAGACTCCGTCGACGGCCCGCGATGTTATGTACACATTTCCAAGTGTAAAACCTACCTGATTCACATCGCCGTACACAACAACCTCTCCGGAAAAGTTTTCCAAGTGACGAATAATTTCCGTCACGTTTTTAAGCGGAATAAGTAGGGTGTCCAGTTTTCCTATTTTTGATATATTCACCTTCTTTTCAGCAAGTCGAAAAGAGTCCGTTGCAACACATAGTAAATGCTCCCCGTTTGCATAGATATACACACTTGAAAGTTCCGGTTTAATACTTGAAACCGAAGCACTCCACCACACACTTCGCAGGCCGGATACAAAATCTTTCGCTTGTATAGAAAACAGGTTTTGGTCGGAAATTTTCGGTAGACGCGGAAAGTCTTCGTGGGACATGAGAGCAACCCGGGTTGTGCTTTTTGGAGTACTAATCATCATAAAACCCTCTGTAACCGAAAGTGTAAGAGGGCCTTCATATGAAAGTGTGGAGAGAAGTGTAAAAAAGGTGTCTGCCGGAACAGCCACAGTACCCTCTTCAGAGACGTCCGCCGCAACCCGCACTTCAATCCCAAGATCAAGGTTTGTTGCGCGAATAATAAGTTCTTTTTTTTCTGCAACAAGAAGCACACATCTCAACACAGGAAGAGAAAGATTTTTTCCTGTGATGCGTTCCGTCGCCGCAAGAGCGTTATACAGGTGTTCTTTTTGTAGGACTACTTTCATATATATAAAACTTATTATGACTATTAAGAGGGTGGATAGGTGTAAAAGTTTTTAAAGACGTACTGTATAAGGGGTATTTAAGAAGTGGTGTGTGGACTATATTGTATACAGAGAATATAAAAAAGGATTAAAAATGTACTATTTAAAATTTCTCGTTTTTATACACTTTTGAAACACATTTTTTATTTGATTTATACATAAGTACTACACAGACTTATACAAAACATATCCACACATTTTTACAACATTGCGCGCAACTGCGTTATCTCCTGTTCCAACTGATGGTCTGTTTTTAATTCCTCTTTTATTTTTTCATACGAATGAATAACCGTTGTGTGATCGCGCCCTCCCAGTTTTTGTCCGATAGTCGGATACGGAAGCGCAAAATCCTCACGAAGTAAATACATAATTACCTGCCGCGGTTTTACCACCTCTTTTTTTCTGCTTTTTTTATACACACTGTCCTCATCAAGGTTGTAGAAACCGGCGACAATTTTCACCACGTCCTTCACAGCAACAAGTTTTTTGGGTTTTATGTTGTTTTTCACCACATCCTTTATTTCCTGAAGGCTTAAATCACGTTTTTTAAGAAGAATCTGGCACATAATTGAGTTAAGTGCCCCTTCTATTTCCCGAATGTTTCCGTCCATTGAGTGTGATAGATATGAAACAATCTCATCCGACAACACAATATTGTTTTCTGCGGCTTTTGTTTTAACAATTGCCATCCGTGACTCCGCGTCCGGGGCAGGAATGTCCACCGTCATACCCGCATTGAAACGGGATTTGAGCCGATCGGCAATACTTTGTATGTAGTTGGGGTGTCTGTCGGAAGAGAAAATAATCTGTCCGTTCCTGTCGTAAATTTCATTAAACAGGTGGAAGAGCTCTTCTTGGGTTCTTTCTTTATCAGAAAGAAACTGGACGTCGTCCATAATAAGAACATCAAACTTTCGATACTTCTCTTTAAAATTACCGACGGTGTTGAGTTGAATGGAATTAACAAAATCCTGGGTAAACCGCTCCGATGTCACGTAATAGACCTTTTTATCAGGATATTTCTTGCGAATCTCGTTTCCGAGCGCCTGAACAAGGTGCGTCTTTCCGTGGCCTGTTTGTCCGTAGACAAAGAAGGGGTTGTAGCGTGTTCCGGGACGCTCCAGAATCGCCTGTGAGGCGGCATAGGCGAGCTCATTGAACGAACCGACCACAAATGAATCAAATGTGTACCGCGGGTTAAGATTGTCTGCCTTGTTGATATACAGGTCTCTGAGAGGTAGCTCGTCGGGCGAATTTCCGGGAGAAACCTGGGTATATGACTGTATTTTGGTCTCACTAGGCGGTTTTGTGGAGATCACATACTCAACAGACCGAATGGTATCCGAAACGTCTCGGAGGCTTTTGAGTATTGTTTTATGGTGTTTTTCCGAGACCCAGTCCTTGGCAAAAAGGTTGGGAACCCCCACAAACACGACACCCTCCTCAACCTTCACAATGTGTGTATCTTTAAACCACGTACGAAAAACAGCCTTAGATACGGCAAGTTCTATTGTTCCGAGGACCTCCTTCCAAAGTGTTTTTGTGTCGGTTGGTGTGGTGGTCGTCATAGAGAGGTTTTATGCTCGGTTATTATATACTCCTTCCCTCTTTTAAGGGCTTGAGAAAAGGAGAAAACTATGTTAATAATATGGGGACAACGAAGCGGTAGAACCAACGACAGACAACAGGGTTTAAAAAAGTCAATAATTATTTTTTTCTAAGCACACGTATGAAGCGAAAATACCAACCAAAGAAAAGGAAACGAGCAAAGACACACGGATTCCGGGTTCGTATGAAAACGGCGACCGGGCGACGAATGGTGAAGCGGCGCCGAACCAAGGGGCGAAAAAAACTCTCCGCATAAGCCCACGGCTTTATGCTTGTAAAAAATAAACGCCTTTCTACACGGCAATTTGACGCGACGTTTTCGTCCGGTCGTGTTATTCGCATGCCCCACTTTCTTGTGCGGTATGCCCCCGTATCCGGGAAAAACCGGTGGGCGGTTGTTGTTTCAAAAAAACACACACGAACAGCGGCCGGGAGAAATGCCGCCAGGAGAAAAATGTATTCTGCAATTGAATCGATGATACAAAAGAATGTGTACGAAGGGAATTTCATACTTATTTCCACAACACCTCTCCCCATGTCCGTACATGAGATAGAGCAGGAACTGAGCGCCGCACTTGTTGGACGCGCGGTGTAAAGTGTGTACAATACGCTCATGTCACAAGGTTTTTTCTTCACGCTCATTACACAACCGCTGTACAACGGTGTTGTTCTCCTAATGCACGCGCTCCCGTGGGCAGATCTCGGCGTGATTGTGATTGTGTTTACGATACTTATTCGGTTTGTACTGTTCCCTCTTGCACAACGGGCGCTTCGTACACAAATGGCGATGCAGAAGATTCAGCCGATGATGGACGAGATACGCGCTAAGTTTAAAAATGATTCGGCGCGTCAGGCGCAGGAAATGATGGCGCTCTACAAAACGCACAAGGTAAATCCTTTTGCGAGCATCTTTTTCCTTTTTGTCCAAATTCCCATTATTTTCGGCCTGTATTACATGTTTGTGCGAACAGGTCTTCCTGAAATTCATCCCGATTTTCTGTACTCATTTGTGTCCAACCCGGGTCCTGTATCAACGGTGTTCCTCGGTCTTCTTGATGTTGCACAGAAGAGTCTGCCGCTCGCCGTTCTTGCGGGTGTGGCACAATTTTTCCAGGCGTACTTCATGAAGACACCGAGCGTCGGATCCAAAAAAGGATTCGGCGCCGACTTTGCCAAGAGTATGTCGTTTCAGATGAAATACGTATTCCCTATTATTATTGTTTTTATCTCATACGCACTTCCGGCGAGCGTCGCGCTGTACTGGACGACGAGCAACCTCTTTTCAATTGTGCAGGAATGGGTATTGCGCAAAAAAATGGACGCAGAAGAAGCGCTTCAATTGGCGCAAAAAAATTAGAAAGAAACGTTTTGTTGAGCTTCCGTTTGCGCAGAAAAATCGACGAGCCACAATGAGCCGTCTTTTTTGTTTATGAAAGAAAGGAAGTTTCCGTCCGGGCTCACGTCGAAAGAAGTCATATCAAGTCCTTCGGATACAAGCGCGAGAGGGTCAAGAACAAACTCGGACAAGCTTGTTGTCGTATCCGTTTTCCAGAGTGTGTCTGAAAACGACACAACGCCCTGGTACCAATCGTCCGGCAAGTTTTGGACGACGTTGTTTGGCACGCCGCAGTACAGTGTTGTTGCTCCTCCCCACGTGCACTTTTCGGGCAACGTGCCGATGTGCAGCGGTGTCGTTTGTTTGGTCGCGGTGTTATAGAGGAATAGACCCATACCGGTCTGGGCGACTGATCCAAACACCACAGACGGACCATCGGTGTTTGGGAGCGTGGTGAGCGCAAGTGTGGAGCTCCCTATTCTGCTGAGGAACCCCGAAGTGCTGTCAGTGTTGATTAAAAAGGCGTTTCCCGCGACTTTTCGTGTCGGGGCGGTGGTCATAAGAACCGTAGATGTTCCGTTCCACCCTAAGTGCCACTGAGAAAATGGGTGTGTCAGGACGAGTTTTGGGGTTGTTCCGTCGGAAACATATCCGGCACCGCCCGTTTGTGTCTTTTCAATATAGAAGATCTTTTGAAGCGTCGGGTGTACGGCAAGAGAGACAATATTCTGAGGCAGAAATGCTCCGGACAAGAGAGAGTCACTGGTGCCGTTGGTGCTTGATGACGCGATTGTTCCCAAAAATGTTTCCACACTGCCGTCCTCGGTAAGATAGCGAAGGGCGACCGTTAATGCATTGTTTCCCCAGATAGCCTCGCGAATTCTCGGGATAGTTGTGTTGGAAATGCGGGTTTTTACTCCTGCTGTGGTTGAGTAATCAAAGATGTGTCCGGTCTCTTTTTCAACAAAACGCACAAGCGTGTCTGTGGATGTTCCGTGTGTAACTGTTGTGAACACGGAACCCGCGACAGGGCGGTCGGAAATTTTTGTAAGAAGATTTTTTCTGTCTACGCCGAAGTCGTCCGCAGAGTCGTCTGTATTTGAGGAGGAACCTCCTTGTTGGGGTGTTTCAGTGTCATCAAAGAAACCAAACGGATTAAATGGCCGCGGTTCTTCTCCGGTGACAGTTCCCGTCGGAGTAGCACTATTTCTTGATGCAAACCACCACACTCCCCCAAACAGGAGGAGAATAACAACGAAGACGATGATAAAAATGGATATTTTTTTCATATACTATAGTCCACCAGCACACCCTGCGGCGGTTCCAATGCTTATATGGAGATGGTCGCCTTCGTCCGCAACACCCACACCGTTTCCTCCACACGCTACCGCAGCCTGCCGAAGGGCGTCTTTGTTCTCCTCGTCACCAAAGTCCACAGCGTATGATTTTCCGATACAGTTTGCACTGATTCCTCCATAGTGCTGAGACCCTGCTCTGTGGACGCACCCTTTTCGTGACTCTTTTCCGTCATCCGGGTAGGCGCACTGTTGGAATGTTTTTGTTGATCCTGGGGCGAAAAAAATGTTGTCGGATATTGAGGAGATGCGCCCCACGTTGCCAGGCACCTTTTGTGACATACACGTCAGCAAGTTTGAGAGCTGGGGGGATGCATGGACCATTTGTTTGGCTATATCACCACCTGTAGGAGGGGTGGTGGAATCATTGTATGGGGCATTGTCAAAGATAAAGACCCCGTCCGGTGCTGTGCCCGAAGTTGGTGGTGGGGTTGTGGCGCTGGTGCACCCCCCCGCCCAAGGATTTTGAATACACATTTTTGCCTTTTCCAATGAAGTAAAGAGGCCGAAGTTTGTCAGTTGGGGGTTTATTTGAGTGAGGACCATAACCGCCGCAAACACAATAACAAGCCCCCAAATGATGTTTTGAAAGGCGCCGATTGCCTCCGCTTTTTTTCCTGTTGCGTCCGATGTCATGTACAAAACGCCGTTGTACACGAATAACAGAATAGCCAACGTTACGGCGATACCGAGCCCAAGTTTGAAAAAAGCACTTAGGTATCCCGCGAGACCTTGGTTGATGGGCACAGTAGAAATATATGGAATACCGTCAGCAAGAAGTTTGTATGGTGGTAGTTCGCCGGCGGCAGAAGCCAGTAATGGGATTGCCAGCACACAGAGTGTTGTGATAAAGAAAAGTGTTTTTTTTATGAGTGTTGGCATGTTATTCAAAAACAACCGTTAAGCTATCCTCTGCACTTTGTAGGATTTCCTTGAGATGACTGATGGAGAGCCCGACAATAACAGATCGTGGTTCCGTGCTTTGTATTGATATACTTGCCCCTCGTGCATCCGTAAGTTTTTGACCGTTTGCTGTCCATGTATATGAAAGGGTGCTGTCGGCGCGTCCTGATGCGGAAAAGAAATAGGGGTATGCTTCCACCACAACTTCTTTTTCTCTTGTTGAAAACGAACGAGGCAATGCATGGTCTAGAGAAACCCCCTCAAGTGGGCGGTTTTCATAAAATCTGACGACAGGGGCGGTCTGTTGTAGGCGCAGAGAGCCGTACGAAGAGGTGTTTCCATTTGAGACCTCAACGGTGATGAGGGGTGACTCGCCGAATTGCGAACCTGAAAATGTAAACGAATTCTTTCCTACACCGGAAAAAGCACCCTGTACTTCCGCATCCTTCTTCCATACGTATGAAAGAGTGCTTGGGTTGCCCAAATAGGCGGGAGGAAGGGCGACGACGGCTACTTCCCCGCCGATGGAGTAGAGCGCCTTGCCTTTATAGAAGGGTGGCGTGTAAGAATGGGCCTCCCAAACCATTTCTACATCAGCGACAATGTTTCGTACGGTAACGTTTACTTGTGCGCTGGTGACAAGCGGAATGAGAGAAAAAACAAAGAGGAGTGTGTATGCAAATTTTTTCATGTTTGTTCCACAAAATCTTTCATAGGAAGACGGTTTCTGGTCGAGGTTTCCGGTGCGGCGTTTCTTTCGCGTATTCGTCGTAAACGTTCTTGGGCCTGCAGTGTCCGTTCCGGGTTTTCTATCCTACGAACTCCCTTGTTAACAGTTCTTCCTAAATCTTTTGGGAGAACTTTTCCACCCTTGAACTTCTTAAGAAACTTTAAAATACCCAAGCCATCCACCTCATCAACAATAATTAGTATAACACCTGCCGTAATACCGACCCAAACATCACCGACTACGGGGATTGCTTCAGCGGTGCCGTTTAGGATAATTGTTTTAATTTTATCAATAATCGGAACACGTAGTATGAGAAACCAAATGCCGAAGATAACAAAGGCGCCGATGAGGGCGAAGTATTGTCCCACGACCGGAATAAGCCCGATAAGGTCTAATATAATCGCGGTACAAATCATGAGTGTGGCTTGTACCTTGCTCACACGAGCCGCCTCCGTTTCCTCAGGTTTTGGTTGTCGTGGTTGTCGCTCGGTTGTTGCCATATCTGATTATTGCACCCCTTTCATATCAACACTTTCAGTGAGATTTTTGT